>JAJQES010000385.1 GCA_021201565.1 Tannerellaceae bacterium | reverse complement strand
ATATATGTTTTATAATATAGAAAAAATTATCACAAAATGTGAGCCCTTTTTCTGAAAAGTGAAAAAAGGAGAGAGGAAAAGGGTTAAAACATTTTTCTCTTATTTATTTTATAAAGGGACTGTAGGAGAACAAATAAACATTATTTTTGTCTTATCTCTAAAATTAGTAAGATGCGGCGTACTGAAGTAATAGAAAAAATAAGAAATAAAATAAAGGAACTTCCTGCAAAAGTAACAGTCATTCTGTTTGGAAGTGAAGCCAGAGGAGACGCACGGCCGGACAGTGATATTGATCTGCTGATCTTAATAGAAGGGGAGGAACTGTCTGAACAGGAGTCGAGAAGAATTACCTATCCCCTGTATGATATTGAATATGATACAGGGGTTCTGATCAATCCGGTTGTGATCTTAAAAAAGCAATGGGGGAAAATAAAAACCCCTTTTTATGAACATGTGCAAAGGGAAGGGATCGTATTATGATTACAGACGCTGAGAGAAACGAGATCATACAGTTGCGCCTCGAGAATGCACGTCAGGCAGTAAAGGCAGCAGAGATAATGAAAGAAAATGAATTGTGGAACTCTGCGATTAACCGTATGTATTATGCCTGCTATTATGCAGTCACTGCTCTTTTAATTAAAAATGGGATAGAAGCAAGTACACATGCCGGTGTACGGCAAATGCTGAATCTGCATTTTATAAAAGAAGGAAAGCTGTCCAGGGAAACAGGCTATTTTTATTCAGACTTGTTTGCGAAAAGACAATCCGGCGATTACGATGATTTCATTATGTTTGATGAAAAATTGGTAAACACCCTTTTTCAGGAACTCTATCCTTTTATAGATACAATAAAAAAACTTATTGAAGAATAAGCCAGTTCTTTTTACCAAAAGAAAAATCGCATTCAGACAGAATCAATTTCAGTTTGAATGCGATTTTTTTATGTAGTTGTTTACCTTTTCTTCTTATCTCTTACCGGGTGGTCAGCGTGATCTTTCCGGATTGCAGGCCACTGGCTTTTGCTTCAAAAGTGATGGTTCCGGCTGTCTCTCCGGCTTGTACAATAGCTGTCAACTCACCACTGAATGCATGCATCTTTGGTAAATGGAAGAGATCCAGATTGGTGGCATCCCCGTTGGCGGCAGCACGGTAGGTTCCGGCTCCTTTGACAGAGAAGTTTACCAGACGGCTGTCATGTGGACACAGGTTGCCCTCTTTATCCACAACCCGTACCGTAAGATAAGCCAGGTCTTTTCCGTCGGCAGTCAGTTCGCGGCGGTCAGCCACCACTTCCAGGTGGTGAGGCTTACCGGCAGTGCGTATGGTTTTTTCCTCCGTAACGTTCCCCTCTGCATCGTAACCGACTACTCTGATCTCGCCCGGTTCATATACAACATCCATCCACATCAGGCGGTAACGGTGTTGCAGGCTTTCATTGCTTTTCCGTTTCCTGCCCTGGCTTTTCCCATTGACAAACAATTCGGCAGAGTCGTAATTGGTATAAACGAATACCGGAGTGATTTCGCCTTCGCGTCCCTCCCAGGTCCAGTGGGGGAGTACATGCAGGGTATTGGCCTCCTTGTTCCATATACTACGGTAGAGGTAGTAACGGTCTTTGGGCAGGCTGGCCAGGTCAATGATACCAAATAGTGAGCTATGGCTGGGCCATGCATCAGTATCATAGGGAGAAGGCTCTCCGAGATAGTCAAACCCTGTCCAGACAAACTGGCCGATCGTCCATTCATAGTCATCAGCCAATGCAAAATCATCATCCGGAACGTTTGCCCACGAACAGTATTCCAGATCGTAAGAGGAGGATTGATGGTCATCATAGATCGCATGCGGTTTCTTTTCAACCGGGAATTTATAGACGCCCCGTGAACTAACCGTAGAGGCCGTTTCCGATCCCAGGATGATATTCTGAGGCAGTTGTTCGTAGGCTTCCACATAGCGGTGGTCACGGTAGTTAAGTCCCGGCACCTGGATCATGGCGGCAAATCCGTTTTCCAGGATACAGGTGACCTGGTCCATACCACAGGTAACCGGCCGGGTCGGATCTTCCCGGTGGCAAATGTCCTGCAGGAAAGAAGCGACCCGGTAACCGTCAGGACTACACTGGGTCGGTACTTCATTACCGATACTCCACATGACAACAGAAGGGTTGTTGCGGTAGTTATGCAACATATTGACCATATCTTTTTCAGCCCATTCCTCAAAGAAACGGTGATACCCGTTGGCACATTTTGCAATATCCCATTCATCGAATGGTTCTACCATCACCATGAATCCCATTTCATCACATAATTCAACCAGTTCAGGAGCAGGCATGTTATGAGCTGTACGAATGGCATCGCAACCCATCTCTTTAAGCAGCACCAACTGGCGGCGCAGAGCCGCAACATTGATTGCCGCGCCTAACGGACCGAGGTCGTGGTGGTTACAAACTCCCTGGAATTTGCGGTGTTGTCCGTTCAGGTAAAACCCTTTATCAGGAATGATTTCAATACTCCGGATGCCGAAACGGGTCGTATATTCGTCGGTTAAATTTCCATCTACATATAATTTGGAGATAGCTTTGTAAAGATGTGGGGTTTCGGGTGACCAGAGGGCCGGATTCTCCACAATGAAATTCTGTTCAAACGGTTTGCCGTGGTTGATCTTCCGGGTGTCATCTTTCCGGGCTACTACGTTGCCATCAGGGGAAACGATTTCAGTCACTACCTGTATAGCCTGGCCGCCACTGTTCTCAATGGTAGTCTGCAAATAGACAGAAGCCATTTCTTTTGATACATGTGGAGTGGTCAGGTAGGTACCCCAGACAGGAACATGTACGGCATCGGTTACGATCACATGCACATTGCGGTACAATCCCGCGCCGGGATACCAGCGGGAGGACTGCGGTTTGTTTTCCAGACGTACAGCCAGGACATTCTCTTTCCCTTCCGGATTGAGTGCGTCTGTTACATCGCAATGAAAAGAGTTATAGCCGAAAGGCCAGAAACAAACTTCTTTCCCGTTTACATAGACACGGGCTTCGCTCATGGCCCCAT
This sequence comes from Tannerellaceae bacterium, assembly GCA_021201565.1. GTDB lineage: Bacteria > Bacteroidota > Bacteroidia > Bacteroidales > Tannerellaceae > UBA4116. The sequence continues at coordinate 13,253 of JAJQES010000385.1, read as the reverse complement.
CAAACAAAAGGGTGACACGTTTCTGTCCGGCCTCAAAATTATTCACATCAAATGTTGTCCGGTACCACCCAATCCCTACATAGGGAAGTCCGCCTGTACGTCCGGTTTTGACAGAAGCCTGTTGTTCAAAATTTTGTGTGACGGCTACATTCTGTAAGTCATTCTTCCGGTCGAATGGTCCGTAAATCGCCCAATCGTGTGGGATGCTTACCTTTTCCCATTTGGAATCATTGAATACGACGGAAGCTCCTCCGGAGACTTCCCCTTTGGTAAATCGCCAGTTCTTTTCCAGCAGAAATTCTTCCCGTACAGTTTGCGGGTAGACTCCGGAAAAAGAGCAAAGGGTTGCAATCAGTAGTGTTATATATCTCATAATATGCAAATTTAATCAAAAAACGCATCTAACGCTATGGTTGGGCGGCCGGAGTTATCAAAAGCTCCTTTGGTATACCCTTCCCAGTTCCCGTATGCTTGAGGTTCCCAGTAAAAAACACCCAGGCATTTTTCGTTGGCCACATTGCGTGCCTTGTCGATCAGATCTGTAAGAAATGCCTTACTGGCTTCCGGTTCGTCCCAGGACATCCCTACTTCACAGATCATGACTTCAGTATCGTAGCGGCTGATCATATCCTGGATATTACTCAGGCAGGCGTTGTTCATCTCCTGCCAGGTATCAGCCTCAGGATAGAGGGACATACCGATCACATCCCATTTCCCACCATTATTTTTTAATCCGTCGAAGTTCCAGCGGTAGAGGGCATTCTCATTCCCCCGGTCGAGGTGTACAATTACTTTTGTATCCGGATAAACGGATTTGGCTGCTTCATACCCGGTCGTGATCAGTTCTGCGTAATTTTGCATGTTGACAGAGGCCCGTCCGTCCTCCCACAATAATCCGTCAGCCGTTTCATTTCCTACCTGTACCCATTCGACATCAATATTGTACTCTTTCAACCGGTTAAGAACACCGGTCGTATGAATGTACATCGCTGTTTTCAGATCCGGGAAAGTTAGCCCTTCCCAGGCTGCCGGTTTGCTTTGCGCACCCGGGTCGGCCCAGGTATCACTGTAATGGAAATCAATCATCAGGCGCATGCCGAGGTTGTGTGCCCGCCAGGCTTTGACCAGTACATCATCCGAATTGTTCCATCCCTTTGACGGATTCACCCAGACACGCAGGCGGATGGAGTTCATCCCCAACTCCTTTAATAGTTCCATACATTCCTTTTCCCGTCCGTCGCTGGAATAGAATTTCTTACCGTTATATTCCATTTCAGTAAGCCATCCCACATCAGCCCCTTTGGCAAATCCGGTATCCATATTATCCACAGGCGGCTGTTCCGGCTCCGGATTGTTATCATCGCTACAGGCTGTCCAGGTGAACAGCGCAATGGCTATCAATAAAATGTTATTCTTAATATTCATTCAGGTCGTAATTTAAATATAAATAATTAAAGCATAGAATAAGAGAAGTATGTCCTCCGGCAGTATCCTTCATTAGCAACTGCCGGAGGAACATCCCTTCTTACGTTATACTCTTATTCAATGGTATATGTTTCGTTAATCAGATCGACAGTCATAGTATAAGTTCCCGGAGCCAGGTTGGCATCATCCGTGATATTCCCTCCCTGGTAATATAATTTCCCGTCAGACCCTCCGAATTGATGATTCCAATCGTTATTAAACAGAGAGATGGCAAATCCCCATGCGGATGCCTTTTCTATTGTAATGCTTCCTGAATAAACGCCGGGAGATGCCAATGGCAATAGAGTATCAAAAAGCCACTCATCATTTTCTCCGGTATTTAGTCCAACCAGATAGATGGTATTTTCAAGTGCGAGAAGCTCGTATGTCAATTCCTTTGTGGAAATATCAATCACATACACACCCGGAGCAGGCGCAGGGATATTTTCATTGTTTTCATCCTTAAAGGCAATAGTACCTGCATACGCATCTCCACTGATCCAGGTATATTTATCGTTCCAGTTATCGTATTCGGTATGGATGGTGTATCCCCATTCGGAATTTACATGGAATACCCCGGCGTAGTTCAGTTTGTCTTCATCATACAGCGTCACATAATTGTCAAAAGTCCAGGCACCACTGATCAGGTCATCAATCCCCGGCAGATAAAGCACTTCCGGAATATCATCGCTTTCATCAATACCGCTTGTTATGGTACATACCCAGTTGTGCGGATCGTTCAGGTCAACTATTAATGTACAATCGCCGGTTTCCGGAACAGCTACAGTAATAGAACCTCCCTGGCCATTCAGCTCTATCGTCAGTCTATCCCCATCCTGTGAGAAGGCTACCGGTGTATCAATCGCTGCATCCGCATTATCGCCGACAGAATGGTTGAATAGTTTGCCTGTTGTGTTTAACCGGATGGTACGTGAACCGGTAGAGGTTGCGTTGAATACATATATCCACCGGTTATTGGGACGGTCGAAGGTCATTTCCCCCGCTATGTCTCCGCTGACGGTAAGTTCCGGAAGATATAACGCAGACCACTCTTTTGCCGGTGTGTCTATAATTACATAATAAGATCCGGCAGGACTTGGGAACCATAAATTCCAGATATTGCTTGCTGTTGATATTTCAAACATTTCTGCATTTTCTCCCCAGATAGTGCCGTCACCTTCCATCAGGTAGAAATTATACCAGGCAGTGACTCCCATAAACCCGGTATAAACACCGTTTTCGGTAGGAGAAGAAAGACGCATATCAGTCATATCTTTATTTCCATCCAGGATAAATCCGATAGACATGTCAATCCGGTAAGTGGTGATCCTTACAGTAACCACATTACTATGCACCGGATTTATATTGCTGCCTGTAGTAGCAGCCAAACGGAAATAGACATTCCCGGCCACCTCAGGTTGCAATCCTGCATTTGTAGCTAATGTATTAAGTTCAGCTACCGTATAGCTTTTTTGCAGTCCGGTCACCTCTGCTTCTGTTACGTCTCCTGAGAAATCTTCTGTGGCAGAGATTTCGAGATAAGTGGTGATCTGGTCGTCAGCGACCCCCATACTTTCGTCACTGATAGTGACTGTACTTTTCGTCCAGGTAAAGGCGATTGCCAGTTCGTCGGCATTGTCCTGCAACAATACAGCTTCACTTTTAGTGGCCAGCAATTCACTGCTGGCAGGAGAACTAAGATATATCTTATCTCCATCCTCTTCACAGGCACTCAGCAGCAATACTGCCATACACAGCCAGGAAAAAATATTTAGAATGTTTGTTGTTTTCATGTGAAATATTTTAGAGTAGTTAGTAGTTGGTAGTGAGTAGTTGGTAGGAATTCACTGGGTTCGTTTTATATTTTAAACTTTTGAGACAGATTTCCTACTATCTACTAACTACTGACTACTAACTACGAATGTTTAATAATTTTCATTATACAAATTCGGATTTGCTGTCAGGTCGGTTGCCGGGATCGGGTAGATGTTGTATTTACTGTCTACCGCTCTTCCGGCTCTGGTGCCTCCTTTCCATTCCCACAAATAATTAGCTGTGGTGAATTTATTGTAGCGGATCAGATCTGTACGGCGGGTACATTCCCAATACAGTTCCCGGGCACGTTCATCCAGGAAGAAATCTACTGTCATATCCGCTTGTCTCACAGCTCCGTCCGTATCCTTTCCAAAAGCACGTGCACGCAATTCATTTACATATCCCAATGCTTCAGTAACCGAGCTGCCGGAACCACCCCGCATAACCGCTTCACCCAACATCAGGTAAATGTCCGCCAGACGGAACACCGGATAATCTGTATTAACGCCTTTGTCGGCGGTGTTGGAAGCCTGATTACCATTGTCATCCAAATTGGTCCATTTCTCAACGAAATATCCATTTGACTGATTATCTACCACTTCTACTTCCAGGGTTTGTCCCTCCGTGAAAAAGAGTGCCCGGCCATCATTTTCGTCGAACAATTTCGGGATATCTCCCCGGATCCGGAACATTCCCCAGGCGTCAGTTACACCATAGTCGGCAGCTACCTGGTCATCCGAAGTATTACTTACTGCTCCACAGATAATATAAGTGGTCGCTCCCCAGGATACGGTATGATCCCCATCTACCGGGAAAGAATAAATGATTTCATTCGTGCGTTTATCGTTGTCCGCATTGAACAGTTTCTGGTAGTCCGGTTCAAGCGTGTATCCCAGTGCGATCACCTTTTTACAATATTCAATACATTCCGTATAATGAGCCGTACCGGTATAGACTTCCGCATTCAGGTACAATTTAGCCAGCAGGGAATAGGCCGCTCCTTTGGAAGCACGTCCGTATTCTGTTTGTGCCGGGGAAGTCATCTCATTTTCAATCTCCTTCAGTTCACTTTCAATAAAATCAAAGACCTGTTTGGCTTCGTAACGGGGAGGGATATAAGTCCCTACCGGATCCTCTTCGGTTACAAACGGAATGTTACGGAACAGGTCCAGCGCATGGTAATAAGCCAGTGCACGCAGGAACCGTGCTTCCGCCCGGTAATAACGGATATCTTCCTGCTCGCTTGCGGTAAATCCGGCGATCTGTTCGTCACTGGCGTGGCGGAGGAATTCATTACACAATGCAATATTATAGAAAATCCGGTAATACATGTCAGCTACCCACGGATCATTGGCATCCCAGGATAGGAATGTAAGATCATATACTTTATCCCCTTCCAGCCAGGTAGAGGCCAGTTCATCCGTCCCGCATTCCTGGAGATTAAAGAAACAACGCATATAATCCTGTCCGTTATTACTGGAAAGGTCTTCATTTCCTCCTCCTTTTTCCTGTCCGTTCGTTACGAACGAGGTATAAAGTTTGGCCAGTACCGCTTTATAGTTAGCGGCTTCAGCGTATATATTTTCAGCTGTATCTTCGATATGGGGAAGCTGATTCAGGTCATCTAAGCAGGCATTGAACAGGAAAAGGCCCGCAAACAGAAATGTATATACTAATTTTTTCATTTTCATTCTTTTTTATTCTGTTAGAAATCAAGTCCTACACTGATAGAGAATACCCGTGGACGGGGATAAAAAGAGGTATCCATACCATTGGGTACTTCCGGGTCTACACCGCTGTATTTAGTGATACAAAAGACATTCTGCACCATCGCGCTCACATTCAGTCCGAAATATTTGTGGATACGGCCAAAGTTATATCCCAGGCTGAGGTTATCCATTTTCAGGAATGAGGCATTCTCTACATAATAATCCGATAGATACTGGCGGTTCTGGAAACCGGTTTCCAGGTAACTCTTATTCAGGTTGTTCAACTGGAAAGAGTTGTAACTTACCGTACTCCATGCGCCTGTGTTCATGGCCATCCCGTTATAGACATAGTTCCCTACGTTGGCCCGGAAGCTCATCCCCAGATTCCATTTTTTGTAACGCAACGAAGTGCTGAGACCAAAGATGAAGTCCGGAGCGGGAGAGTGGTAGCGGTACAGATCGTCCGAGTTGATCACTCCGTCACCATTCAGGTCGGCATAAGCCCCTTCGATAGGCCGGCCGGTCTCTTTGTCATACAGTTGATGATAGACATAGAACATATAAGGGGCGTATCCTTCGCTCAGTACCTGGAACTGGTAACTGTCAATCGTAGGACCTACCAGCGTATTGGTAGCGGCTCCACCATCTACTAACGAAAGATTTTTCACTTTCATTTTCTGCCAGGTCATATTATAACTGATGTCCCAGGTGAAATCTTCCGTTTCCACAGGAGTCACGTTCAGCGAAAATTCAAGTCCCTGGCTATCCACGTTTCCTACATTGGTCAGGATATTCTTATCAAAGTTCGATCCGGCCGGTGAAGGAACCGTGGCCAGCAGGTCTTTGGTCTGGCGGGTATAATAGTCAAACGCTCCCGTGATCCGGTCATTCAGGAAACCGAAATCAAATCCTACGTTCCAGGAGGTGGTGGTTTCCCATTTCAGGTCTTCCACATACGCTTCCGGACGGTACGAATAATAATACTGGTTACCGAACTGCGCCTGTGCACCGTCCTGGCTTTGGGTATAGACCGGCAGGTAGTTATAGTTACCGATGCCTTCCTGTTGTCCCGTTACCCCGTAACTGGCGCGCAGTTTCAGGTTGCTCAGCACTTCATTCCCACGCAGGAAAGACTCTTCGCTGATACGCCATGCCAGTGCCACAGAGGGGAAAGTACCCCAGCGGTGGTCTTTATGGAAGCGGGACGTACCATCCCCCCGGACAGTCGCAGTCAACATATATTTATTATCGAATGTGTAGTTCAAACGGGCATAGTAGGAGAGAAGCGCATGCCGTTGGTCAGAGGGAGCGACTGAACTCAATACATCCCCTAATGCGTTATAGGTCTGATACCCCGGATAGGAACTCTTCCAGAATTGGTAATCATACCCGGCTGTCGCGTCAATACTACTTTTGATACTGTCGAACAGTTTATTGTAATTGAGATAAGAGGTAAACAGGCGGTTGATATTCTTTTGTGGGCCATACCGGTAATTTTGTCCTCCGGTAGAGTAATATTCAGCCGCATCGGGAGAGACACGGATATCCCCATAGCCTTCGGCGACATCATATCCCAGGGTCATGTGGAACTTCAATTCCGGCAGGAAATGCATTTTATAGTCAATGTCCGCATTCCCGATAAACCGTTTGATATTACTGGTGGACGAATATTGTTCCACCAGTCCCCGGGGGTTACGGACTGCTCCGTTTACCGGTTCCCCACTGTTATCCAGGGCTTCGTTGTAGCCTCCGTAGGCAGAGTTCCCCGAATAAACCGGAATGGTTGGGTTGAAAGTCGAAGCTGCCCAGATTGCATTGGGGTTCACAAATTCATTGTTATTGATGGAGCCTTTTCCATTGAGAGTCACTTTCAGGTGGTCGTCTAAGAAAGTAGGAGACAACGATAAACTACCTGTAAACCGTTCGGCCTGGTCATAACGTACGATACCATTCTGTTTGTAATAACCCAGGGAAACACGGATCGGCCAGTTCGGAGCGACCCGTCCGGCAACACTGATATTATTGTCAGTACCAAATGCGGTACGGTATATTTCGTCATTCCAGTTCGTGTTGTAGTCACCTAATAGAGCCCGTTGCGCCGCTGTTCCTTCTGAGTTGATCACATTTACAAACTCATCGCGGCTCAGCATATCGGCCAGTTTGGTACGGGTCTGTACGGAGTTGGTGGTGCTAAACGACACTTTCACCCCGCTGCCTGTTCCTTTTTTAGTAGTGATAATGATCACCCCGTTAGAAGCACGTGAACCATAGATCGCTGTTGAAGAAGCATCTTTCAGGATCGTCATGCTTTCAATATCATTCGGGTTGATCAGGCTCAGGAAGTTTCCGTCATTTCCACTGATCCCTCCATTCTCTAACGGCACCCCATCCAATACGATCAGCGGGTCGTTGCTGGCATTCAGTGAAGCACCTCCACGAATCCGGATGGTACTTCCTCCTGTGGGGGAACCACTGTTTGACATGATCTGTACCCCGGATACTTTCCCGTTGATCAGTTGTTCCGGTGAGTTGATCAGCCCGACATTAAAATCGTCACTGCTCACACTGCTCACCGAACCGGTCAGGTCACTTTTGCGCTGTGTACCATACCCGATCACCACCACGTCCGCGATAGTCAACGCATCCGGCTGTAACTGGATATTAACCACATTGTTTGCAGGTATCTGTACAGTCTGGGTAGTATATCCGATATAGGAAAAACGGAGTTCAGTAGACTCAGCCGGTACAACTACCGTGAAGTTTCCATCATAGTCGGTAATCGTTCCCTGATCGGTTCCTACTACCAGAATGGAAACACCGATTAAAGGTTCGTTAAACTCGTCAATCACGCTTCCGGTGACAGTCCTACCACCGCCCTGTGCAAGTGCCGGAGCGGTTCCACCAAAGAGGGCAGTAAGCACTAACATGCTCAAAGCCACCAAATGAAGATTTAAGATTTTACAATTCATACTCATATTATTTAAAATGGATTTTATTGTTAGATACTGATTTATTCAAGCCAGATCGCGCCTGTTTCCAATATATATTCCTTCTCCTGTTCACCTGTAAAAGAGAGTTCCAGGTATTCTATCTCCTCCATCCGGAAGGGAATAGCAGTAGAAGGGGTAAAATATTTTTCCAGGAAGGTTGGATAGGAGTGTGGTAACAAAGCTGTGGCGGTTTGTTGTAACCGGTTGACCGGTATCCGTATCACTCCTTCCCGGGGATTCTCAGCCGGAGCCGTGTACGTATAGCCGTCGGAAGTAACAAATCCTACCTGTAGAGTTGCCGGCAACTCTTTTACATACAAACAGATCTCCCGGGCGGTACCCAAACGCTCTTTCCTGTTTTTTACATCAGCAGCGATGTATCTGCGCAGGAAGAAACGGGGAACTGGTTCTTTGGACTGGAACGTAAAACGGACAGCCGGGATTTGGGCCGGATTCTCCTGCCGGACTTCTTTCCGGATTCCCCAGCTTTCAGGAATGATATAACTTTCCATCTCATTCCGGACGGCTGTGAAAAGAGTGACCGGACTGTCCGGAAGTACCACTGTTGAAGTGTAGTACCCTGTGCCGGTAAAATCCCATGCCAGGGGCGTGGCCGGAATTCCTTCCGGGAAGGTGTATTGGTTATCGCCGTGAAAAACAACAATATGATAACGCAGTTCTCCCGGCTGGATCTCCTCACCGGAGAAGGTACCTTCATACGTATAGCCTGTTTTCCGTTCCATTTTTACATACCGGTTTTTGGGGTTCCAGAAAGAAATCCGGTCGGTATAGATCAGGACGGAGTCGGGTTGCTGAGGGCCTGCAATGGTAGCCTCCAGGGTTAACGGCCGGTCGCTTTCGACAGTGACGGGTGCCTGATGGTTTACCTGGTAGGTCTGTGCCCTTGTGGCGGGTGCGGCATATTCTCCCAGGCGGATATTCTGCCATGGGGTTTCTGCTTGCCAGTTACCCGTAGGAGTGATACCCGCTTTCTTCAACAGGTATACACCTGGTTCCACACCTGCTATATTTTGTCCGTTAGCTATGGACTGGCGGGTACTGTTCAACGCTGTAACCGTGAAGTTTTCACCCAGGTCCGGCAGGCGGATCTCCATATCCCAGGCATTGTGTACGATGGTGACTATCTCTTTCTGCAGGGACGGACGTTCAAAGGGATCCCGTACCTGAATGGCATCCGGCATCACTTCAAGCCGCCAGACACCACTCTCCAGTTGATCCAGAAAATAAGCCCCGGTTCCTTCATACCGGATCACCGGGGAACTACCGTATCCGGTGATAGCCCGCAAAGAAGTTACATCTACCGGTTGGGTAGAAGTGGAGTTGGAGTAGTAGAACTTCTCCGGAGTATTCATCTCGCTCAGATCCTCTTTGTAGCTTACCCGGAAATCACCGAACAGGGTATCGGCCGGGTAAGGAGCAAAGGTGGCATATTGAGGAAGGGTATAAGCGACTTCCGCGGCAATCTTCATACTGATTGCTTTCTGTGGAGTATAAGCCAGGTTGAGGAAATGGGTCTGGTATTCGGTATTTGCCCAGGCCATATCCATCGGATCGTATGCAAACTGGGTGATCCATTGGAAGCCGGCTGAACGGAAGGCCCGGGTAGTGGCCGGATACATATAAGAATAGGTAATATCCGCCGGGTCAAATTCATAGATCAGTTTGGTTTTGTTGGAAAATCCTTTCAGGTTGCTGAAAGGGATATGGTAATTTTCTACGAAGGGTAGAAAATTACCATGCCGGGTATGTCCGGCTACTAAACCAATGGGGTACCACTGGTAAGTGGTGCCCTGTATAGGTGAACTATAATAGGCTTCTACCTGGTGCATGTTGTGGCTGACATTATAAAAGACAGGTTTCCTGCTTCCGGTATTCCGGATGGCCTGTACCATTTGGGTAATGTAAGAACGGGTTTGTGCCTGTGTGCCGGCATGGCAGGGTTCGTTGTTGATCTCAAATCCGACCACATCCGGATCGTCCTTATAGGCTGTCCCGGTATAGGGGTTGCGGTGACTCACCAGTGATGCAATGTATTGCTGTTGGGCTTTGACCGCCTCCGGATTATCATGGATGTCACATTTATCATAGAGATAGGAGAACCCTCCGGTAGGCTGGTTACGCTCCGGATAGCCATTGCCGAAATTGGTCATAGCGGTAATCACAATTTTGATGTTTCGTTCTTTGAGTCTGGCAATCAGGTAATCCAGCAGGTCCAGGTGGTCATTTTCTATCAGGTTTCCGTTCGCGTCTGAGATCTCCACATCCCACACATGGATACGGTACGCATTGAATCCCAACCGGGCAAAATGATACACATCTTTGTCAATCGCAGCTTTGTGGTCTACCCCCAGGTACTGCATAGCCCGGTAGGCATGTGCAAAAGGAAGGGTATAGTTTACGCCATAAAAGGAAGCCTCCTGCCGGGTGTTTTCCCAGCGCATCACTCCATTTTTATCTATATAAACCGGTCCGGAAGCTTGCCGGTCATTCGCTGTTGCCAACAAAGGAAGCAAACAGCAGAGCATACATAAAACGTGCTTCTTCATGAAATTAATTTATAAGGTTGCTATTTCGTGGAAGCAAATGTAGAATCCACGCTTTTATAAAAAAAGCAGAGATCGGACATAAAAGGATAAAATTTGGACATTTACCCAAAAACACGATTTCACCGGAGGATTTTTTTTGTTCTAAAAGATAAAACACATCGGTTCCCCGGCTTGACCGGGGACCGCATTAGAACAGGTCTGAGTCATACGTATAATATAAAGTGGTCTGTGATGATGCGGTCCCGCATCAAGTGCGGGAACAAACTTACTTTTTAGTTGAAAGGAATTTCTTTATCAATAAATTTAAAACAGAATCTCCTCCGTTTTACATAAAAAAGTTGTAATATTGCCCCATACATATAAATCTATAAGCATGAAAAAACTTTTTATTACCCACCGTAAAGATGGACTGCTTCCACTTCTGGTTGTGCTTCTGTTTTCCTCCTGCGTTTCAGACTCGCCAGGAGGAGAACTGGTCGAAATTGATCTGACAAAAAATTATCCTGAAAAACAAATTGACCTGAGGGAGATTGCGGATATTTCCTATATCCGGTTTAATCCGGGTGGAGAGGATGAATATCTGTTCCGGGGATCTCCTGGATATGCGTCCGGAAATATCATTATCATGGTTGACTTCCGGGCGGGAACTTTTTATTTCTTTACTCCGGATGGCACACCGGTCTCTACTTTTAACCGGCTGGGCCAGGGACCGGAAGAGTATCTCTATATCCATGGAGGCATAGCGTATGATGAAAAAAAGGATGAACTCTTTGTGGGACAGAGAAATCACATAAAAGTATACTCTTCTAACGGAGAATATAAACGAACGCTGGCTTTACCGGAGGATGCCCTGATTCAACGAATGCTGCATTTTGATGATGAGTCTTTACTCATACAGGACGATGGAGAAGAGATCCGCCGTACTGCAGCCAAAAGGCTTGAATTAACGGGTCAGGATTTTTCAGCCTTTGCTTCAAAAGCAGGAGATGGATATACCCAACGCTTTTTGCTTATCTCTAAAACGGATGGGAAATTAATAGAATATATCCCGGTTCCGGAAGATTACAATCTAATGTTAGGTGAAGTAGTAGAAATGGGGGATATAAGGAACTTCTTACCTGTCCGGGCTCAGCGGGTTCTTCCTTATAAAGAAGGAGTTCTGTTGTGCAATCAGGAAACAGATACGGTTTTCTATTATGATAAAAACCGGAACCTGGCACCGGTTTGGGTACAGCATCCATCCGCCGGAGCAACTACTCCGAATCTCTGTATGAATGTATTTGTAGAAAACAGTGACTGGCAATTCTTTGAAAAGACCATTGTAAAAATGAATCCGGATATGCCTCCTCCTTATATCACTACCCCTTTGATGAGAGATAAAAAAAGTGGAGCGGTTTATACTCAAAAAATCATCTGGGATGACTATAAAGGGAAAGAGATCCATATCGCTTCCCGGATGATACCCCAGACACCCGGTGCAAAAATGGCGATCCTCGAACTCCCTCTTTTCCAACTCCAGGACGCGTATGACGAAGGGAGACTAAGCGGAGAATTGAAAGAGTTAGTCGCTTCTATGGATGAGGAGGAAAATGAACTGTATTTGTTATTGCGGTTTAAATAATTTTCTTTTTTCTTCTTTTTCTCTTTTCACCTCCGGCCTATACTTTTTTTGTGTAAAAAGGTCGTGTCCGGAGGTGAAAAATATATGGACTGTACTCAAAAAGAGTACTGGCTCTATGCAGGTTGGTTATTCAATGATGACTACAACCGGATTATCTTCTTCCCCTATCGTAAACACAGATTTGCTATTCATATTTTCTATAAAATCGGCTGCGTCAATTAATCCGGCCAGTTGCCCGTCAGAAGTGGCTGTCTGTAACATCCCGTCAAAAAAGCCATATTCCGGATCCTGTATGTGAAGTTTATCCGTCACTTTGACTGATTGATCTTTTTTATTATAGACACCCAGATAACTTGTCGCCTGATCTAACTTGTGATAATTTATACCCATACACATGAATACTGTTTTCCTCATAAGAGTAAAAGTAAAGAATATTATATCAGGAAATAAATAGCGTCTGAAAGTAAATAAAAAAACTGTAAGTTACGAAGTCCGTCCTCTTTTTCTAAAGAAAAGAATCCTCTGATATGCGTTTTTGATTCCACCATAAAAGATATACATGCAATCATCCTGCAGGGAATAAACCGGGAAAATGCGGGGAAATACCGCACTGTACCTGTGACGATTTCAGGTAGCCGTTATCTGCCTCCTCAACCCTATCTGATTGAAAAACAGATGGAAGAATTCCTGATGGAATTCATCGCTATGGAAGAAAGAGAAGAACATCCCGTGCTTATTGCCGCTTTCCTGCATGAGAGACTGGTAACTGCTCCGGAATGGTTACACAATTGTAAATATAAAAGGAGACCCCGGGAGCCGTTTTGCTTATTATAAAGCATTGGAAGAAGCACAGACCGGAACAGACCTCTCCGGATTCAATCAGCTCATAGCCAAAACCGAAAAAGAATCCCTCGAAACCTATTTGAACCTTATCCGGTAAGGAGGAGGGTATATCTGTGCTATCCGGCAGGATAATTTAATCTATGATTTAAACGTTGTAGTTAAAAACGAGGGTTTGTGTTGTAAAACATATATAAAGGGTATGAATTAATCGTTTAACTAAATATTGTTGTGGTGTGAGATGAGA
>JAJQES010000084.1 GCA_021201565.1 Tannerellaceae bacterium | reverse complement strand
ATAGCGGGCCATGCAATGTGGCTGATCAGGACATCATCAATTTCAATTTCATAGATTTTGTCCCTGATATTTGTTATATTATCCCGTTTTTTCTGGTATTTTTCTGTGGGATCTTTCGTAGCACATCCCCAGCAAAAAGAAAGAATAAATATATATAGATAATATTTCATACAACTGAATGTTTTAATACCTCCGGTATTCTGGCAAATGTACTAACAATCCCTGGAATTTCACAGAGAAAAGCGTTACCTCCTTAGAAAAAGAACCGGGCGTTCCCCAGGATATGGAAAACGCCCGCAAGCAGTTAGCAGAAATATTTCTTTATCTGTTTAAATCTTGATCTTTGGTTTATACATGTGATGGGATTGCAGGTCACACTCTTTTTTCATCCGTATAGAGTATTCCAGTTTACTTACATCCGGAGTCACATTGTTGGAACCAAATGTAAATTTAACTCCCGCTGCTTTCGCTTTTAGCAGAATAGCTTTATTAGGAATCTGGTATAGTTCATTTATCTCCAGGGCTTTTCCGCTTTTTGCCAAAGCCTCTACCGCCTTGTTCATGCGTTCCTCTGTCCAGAACTCGTCATAACGGTCCGCCATACTTTCCGGCAGGAAAAACGGATTTACATACACATCCACAGGCTCCTGTAACACCCTACAAATCCGGTCTACAATCAGATCCATATATTTCTCTTCATCCTCAATAAATACGGTGCTGTTTACCCATAAACGCGTACGGTTTCCTTTATCATCCGTGAAAGTAAGCGCATCGGTAAATACGAAGTCAAACTCATCCCGTGCCTGTTCAGAGAAAGTCGTGATCCATTCCCGGCCTTCCGCCTGCATAGGCAGGATAAAAGGCTCATTCCGCATCGTGTCCAGGAAGTTATAAATATCCTGGTCATTGGTAACCGGAAATCCGATTCCACAATTGGGGGCAACCGCATAATTTATACCGGTTCGCCGCGATTGTTCCGCCGCTACTTGTCTGGTGAGTCCTCCTTTCAGATGAACATGATAGTCAAGTACCGGGAAATCTTCCTGGTGCAACCTGATGATTTCATCTGTTTGTTCATCGATCGCTTTTGCCTGTTTTGCAGAGAAATCCATCCCCTTTGTCTCCAGGGTTTCGACTGCCAGATGTTTGATCTGGATCTCACCCTCTCCCGTACTGCCCAGTGTGAACGTACCACGGGAAAGGAGTGTATTCGCATGCGCTTCTGTGCGGTAAGGGGCTGCCGGTTCTGTATATTCCACCACCGGTTCTCCGTTGATGGACACCAGAACAGAAGGGCCCTCTACCCGGATATTCATCGTAAACCAATCCCCCTCTTTTATAAAACTTTTGGTCAGGTTCCGGACTGATACAAGACTGCCGGTCATCCGCCACCAGACAGGATCCTCCCGGTCATTGTTGATCGCCACCCGGTATCCTTTGCCGGTTTCATCCGTGTGGAACCCTATGAACCCTTTTCCACCCGGTGTGGTACGAAGTTGCAGGCTTAAATCAAAATCTTTGTAATTTCCGTTTTTAAGGACTGCGGATGCATCCGTTCCGGAAAGAATCAGCAGATCATTTTCAATGGAAGCCTGTCCTGACAGAGTCCATTTACCATTCTGTTCGCCGGAGAACAGTTCTCCATTCAGGCTGCTGCCGGTACAGCAAGTGAACAGGAGACAAAAGGTTACGACGAGAAGAGCATGTTTTCCCATATACTTAATTTGTTAAAAGTGTTTCCTGCAAAAATAGTATTTTATAAATCCTTCCTGAAATATTTCCTCAAAATGTTTGGTAGTTTAAAAGAAGAATATAACTTTGCAATTCAAAGTTCTTTTGTTATATAGTAAATCCGTATGAATAAACAATTAGAAGATCTCAGAGTGATCCGGGAAATGATGGAGCGTTCCTCCAAATTTGTATCTCTTAGTGGACTTTCCGGTGTGATAGCGGGCATCATCGCTTTGTGTGGGACCGGATTGGCCTGGTACATGTTTGCCCATCCTGAAACATTTGAGATCTTCCGGATGGGAAACCGGGATTCTCTGTTTCGGGGATATGGCCGGCCGGAAGTCCTGGCCATGGTTACGATTGGTATGATTATGCTGGTATTGTGCCTGGGTATTGGAATCATTTTCTCTTACCGGAAATCCCGCCTTTTAAATCAGCCGTTCATTAACAAAACCTCTCTCCGGGTGTTATATAATATGCTCATTCCCCTGTGTACAGGAGGGATTGTGACCTTATTGCTGGTTCGTTATATCCCGCTGGCATTAGCGATGACACTTATATTCTACGGATTGGCCTTAGTAAATGTCTCTAAATTTACCTATGAAGAGATCCATTACTTAGGACTTACCGAAATAGTGCTGGGACTGGTTAGTTTAGGTATAACCGTATTCGTCAATCCGGAAATAGAATACGCGCTTATATGCTGGGGAATAGGATTTGGTCTTTGCCATATACTGTATGGGGCTACCATGTATATCAAATATGATCTGAAGAAGTAATGGCTAATATAATAGCAAAATTAAATAAAGCATTTGAAAGCCGGGTACGTTTAGGCATTATGTCTATTCTGTCGGTCAATGAGACAGCTGATTTCAATACGATGAAACAGCTGATGGAACTGACGGACGGCAATCTGGCGAGTCATCTGAAAGCACTGGAAGGGTTGGAGTATGTGGAATCGATTAAACAATTCATCGGGCGTAAACCCAATACCCAATACAAGCTTACTACCGAAGGCCGTAAAGCTTTTCAGG
>JAJQES010000001.1 GCA_021201565.1 Tannerellaceae bacterium | reverse complement strand
TTCAAAAATACCATCTGGTCAGAGGGGACCCCGATAAACCGGGATGTTCCATTTGTAATCCCCGGCTAACGAGTAGTTGAATCTGTGATTCAAAAAATAAATAAATACCGGATAAACCGGGACGTATGGGTTATTAAAGCGGATTATAAATCCTTATACTCAACAGGCGGGGATTATAAATCCCCTTCAACCACCAAAAAAGACACGGATCCGGAGATCCGCGCCAGCGAGGGACGCTCTATCTTAGCTCAGGGCGCCCCTCCGGGATTTTGGATTATTTCAGGTAGTCGTTCCAATATTTTGCCATGCTTTTGCGGAGGTGGAGGGTGGTGCCTTTGCCTTCGCTGATGCTGTGGCTACGCATGGGGTAACTGATCTGGCTGAAAATCTTTCCGTGGCGGATCAGTTCGTTGGCCAGTAATTCGCAATTCTGGTAGTGGACATTGTCGTCGCCTGTGCCGTGGATCAGTAACAGGTTGCCCTGCAACCCTTCCACCCAACTGATGGGAGACCCTTTGCGGTAGCCCTCGGGGTTGTTTTGCGGGGTGTCCATATACCGTTCCTGGTAGATGGTGTCATACAGCCGCTGGTCGGCCACGAAGGCGATGGCAATGCCGGTGTGGAATACTTCCGGGTAACGGAACATGCAGTTAAGGGTCTGGCTGCCGCCGCCGCTCCAGCCGGTGATCCCGATCCGTTCTTTATCAATAAAAGGGAATTGGTTGGCCATGTCCAGAATACCCCGGCATTGATCTTCGGCGGCAAAGGTCCCTACCTCCCCGTAGATGCATTTCCGCCATTCCCGTCCGCGTGGCGCCGCGGCTCCCCGGTTTTCAATGCTGGCGATCAGGAACCCCTGTTGGGCCATGTATTGCAGCCACAGGTCACCACCGCCCCAGGCATCCTGTACGGTAGAACCCCAGGGTTCGCCGTAGACTTCGATGATCACCGGATATTTCTTTGCCGGGTCAAAGTCTTTGGGTTTGATGATCCAGGCATCTAATTGCAGGTCACCGGAGGTGACTTTCAGGAACTCTTTGGGATGGACCTCTAAAGCCGCGTATTGTGCCCGGGCCTGTTCATTGGTTTCAATGGTCCGTACGGATTTGTGGGTGGGAAGAGCGACCATATCGATTACCGGTGGGGTTGCCGCGTTGCTAAAAGTATGTACTGCCCATTTACCGGTAGGGGACATGTTGTACGTATGTTGGCCAGCCTGGTCAAGGGGACTGATCCGTTTCACTTCTCCGTTTCCAAACAGAGAGGCACTGTACAGGTAGCGTTGGGTAAAGTTCTCCGGTGAAGCGATAAAATAGACCAGTCCTTTCTGCAGGTCAGTGCCCACCAGCGAAATAAAATCAAACTCCCCTTTGGTGATGGGGGAGATCTCTTTGCCGTCCCGGCTCACCCGGTAGAGGTGTCGCCAGCCGTCCCGTTCGCTGACCCAGGTAAAGTAGGCATTGTTTTTAAGCCACATCACATGGTTGTTGGTCTCCAGCCATGCCTCATCGCTATCGCTGAAAAGGAGGGTAGGTATCTTTTCTCCGATCCGGGCCGTCCAGACCTGGTTCCGGTTCTGTTGGCGGTTGAGTTGCTGGATAAACAGTTCGTCTGTGCCCGGAATAAACTCCATCCGGGGCAGGTAGAAGTCCCGGGGATGTCCCGGAATATCCAGCCAGGTAGTGGTTCCTCCTGTTACGGGAACATACCCCACTTTTACGGCCGAGTTGGCAGTCCCGGCTTTGGGATAGGGAAAATGCAGGATGGTAGGGTAGAGGGAATCTACGTTGTTGATGATATCGAAGACGCCTGTTCCTTCGGTATCGCTTTGCCAGTAAGCGATGTAATCGCCGGAAGGACTCCACCGGAAACCGTCCCGGCAATCGAATTCCTCTTCATACACCCAGTCGAAGGTACCGTTCACAATTGTTTCACTGCCGTCGGTAGTGAGTTGAGTGATCTGGCCGGTAGCGAGTTCTTCCACAAACAGGTTGTTGCGGCTGATATATGCCACTTTGTTTGCTTTGGGTGAGAACTTAGCAAACATCAGGGAGGATCCGGGCAGGCCTTTGCCTATCTGTTGAAGGGTTCCGGTAGCCAGATTCAGGACCCAATAGTCCCCCCGGGTATCATACCGCCATACCTGGCGGGTATTGTTATAGATCAGTACTTTGGTATTGTCTTCACTCCAGCTGATGCTCCGGACGGGTAATGGTTTACCGGTTTCCGGGTATACCAATAGTGAGGAGGGAATAAGTACTTCGCGTGTGTTGTCTTTGGCCCGGTAGGCTACCACCTCGGTGCCTCCTGTAGTTTCGTTGCGTTCGAGCCGGGAATACCGTTCGCCGTCTTTGAGCCAGTTCATAGCCCCCATGCCCCGGGTCCGGACCACCTGTCCGGAGACAATTTCTTCCAGGGAAGGAAAGGTTTGTGCGGTGGCCACCCTGCAGAAGCAGGCGAGACAGATCAGTAGTGTGTATAGTCTTTGTCGTTTCATACTACCTGTTTGTTTAGTGGATATAGATTCATCCGCAAAGAACGGAAACTTCTTTAAATATGCCAAATCTTATCCCTTTCAATACTTACTTTTTGGAATGACTTTTTCTCCTTTCGATATCTATTTGATCTCTTTGGAGCATTTTTAAAAACACCTTCTTTTCTTCTCCCGGTAGTTTAGGAAAGGGCCCTTTTCCAGTACGGCGTACTCTGTCAGACGACTCCGCCATGTCAGTGGCATGACTCCGCCTTGTCCTCACACTGAGTAGGCG
>JAJQES010000248.1 GCA_021201565.1 Tannerellaceae bacterium | reverse complement strand
ATCTTTTTGTATATTGCGTTTGTAATTCAAACAATAGGAATCCCATGGTGAAATACTCTTTACTTTTTTTGTCTTTATTTTTCGTGACACCCTCATTTGCTTACCGGGGAGAGGAAAGGTATGGTATAATGAATACGAAGGGAGAAATTGTGACCCCGGCGATTTTTAGTGATGCGAAGTATGGGGGTGATCCGGAACGTTTTCTGGTAGTGACTGATGGGGATAAGCAAGGGGTACTCGGTCCGGACGGCAAACAAGTGGGAAAGATAGAGTTCGATAAAGTAAGTAAATATGCCTGTCCCCTGTATGAAGTCTATAAAGACAATAAAGTCGGATATATGAACCAGCAGGGAGATATGGTTATTCCCTGTATGTATTCTTATCTGGAAGGAAATGAATTCAATAACTGGTATGAAGCAGGATTGGATAATAAGTATGGGATGATCGATGAGAATAACAATGTCATCTTTCCGTTTGAATATGATGGTTTTGATTTTTTTTATTATGGAGAGACTGATTACACGCTTAATATCGCTGTATCCAAAGATGGGATGTATGCGCTGGCCAATAGAAAAGCCGAGATCCTGACCCCTTTCAAGTATGACAAACTTAAGTTGTTTACCCGTGGGGGAGGTCTTGCAGAAAAAGACGGACAAGTCTGTTTTCTCTCTTCTGCCGGAGAAGAGATTGCCTGGGGGAAGACCTATATAAGCTATAACCAGCCCCGGATAAAAGATCTGGAAGGCATGGTTGGTATAATTAGTGAAGAGGGGCTCCTGCAACTTTATACGTATGATGGGAAAAAAACAGACAAGGAATACAAGAGTAAAATGCCCCTGGAATTCAGTGAAGGATTGAACAATATAGCCTTTGAGGATACCCGGATCTTTATTGATACATTAGGGAATACCGTATTTCGTAAACCTTATCACCCTGTGAATATGTATGGCATTTATTTCCGGAACGGCCTGGCGATCGTACGGCATAAATCCGGTTTAGTGGGTGTTATCAATACAAAGGGGGAAGTGGTTATTCCGTTCCAGTATGATGGTATGGAGCATAGTTCCCATTTTGAATTGTCACATCAGACTATTCCTCCTTTATTTATAGGTAAGGGTAAGAATTTAAAATATACTGTTATTACTATGGATGGCGAGTCTATTAACGATGAGTGGTATGACAAGGTAGATGTTGGGGAAGATGGGATCGCTGTAATTGCTGAGCCGTATGGAATGAAATTTATCTCTTTTGAAGGAACAGATATTTTACCATACGAGTATCACTATATAAGACCCCTCCGTAATGGGCTACTTTTGTTGGGGAATAAAGAGAAAGGATGGGGTTTCTATAATATATATACCGGAAACCGGTTGGATTATCAGTTTGATAACTGGAATTATTCCCATGAAGGTGATTTATGGAGAGTAGAAAAGGATGATAAATATGGTGTAATTACCTCTGATTGCCGGATAGCCCTTCCCTGTGAATACCCATGGGTACAGGTAACAACGGATGGGCATATTCTTACCATCAATGAGGAGGGGGTTTCTGCCATCCATGACCAGCACGGGAAAGTGGTGCGTACATTTAAAAAAGAAAAACTTTCCTATCTGTGGGACGACCTGATCCTGTTCCGGGTTTCATCCCGGTAATACGTAGAATCTGTTCTTTCTTCTCTTTACAAAATGTTTTTTTCCTGAAAAGTTTGCATCTTTGCTACCCGGTTGGATTCAACAATTTAATAATCATATATTTAACCACCTCAAAAAGTGTAGCAAAGTATGATGCAAAGTGATGCAAACTCTTTATTTTGCTACCCGTTTTACCCGGATCCCTTAAAAATAAGGGAGTTTTTCAGTTAGAGACCAGAGAAAAAAGGATTAAATCCCGGCAAAGGCTGGCGCAGAACCCATATGTTGGTGCAGAATTCCACTGCTGGCCCACTGCTGGCGCGTGAATTCCAATTCCGTGCCTTACACTCCATTGTAATATGGCACGGATTCAGAGATCCGCGCCAGCAAGTGCCAGCAAGTCAGCGGGTTTTATTCCTGTAAGGAAGTAAGAAATAGCCCGGGCTGGTCTCCATAACAAGGAACTCATGTAGAAAACAGCTCTTCACCTTTTCCTTTTCTTCTGCCTGTGATTTTTGGGTTGGCTACTCTTATTTTAGTAACACGTCCCGGGTCAGCAACGTGTGCGAGCCGGGTAGAAAACGTTCCTGTCCCGGGTCATTAACGTTGCTGACCCGGGACAAGAACCTAAAAGTAGCATTATTTGCCCTCACATTCTACGGTACGGATGAAAAAAGCAGTAAGGGTATATAGAAGAAAAACTTCAACAAAAAAGTGGATAAATACCCTCTAACGAAGAGCAAAATAGCCAAAAGGGTAGCAAAATAAAGAGGTTGCATCACTTTGCATCATACTTTGCTACACATTTGAAAGGGGTTAATATGTTAGTAGTAAAATGATTAAGAAGGTGAGGGTAGCAAAGATGCAAACTTTTCAATAAAAAAACTTTTTGTAAAGAGAATTGTAAGAAGTATGTATCATAAATTATGTGGCCACTTTGCTACTATGGACGTTGGAAAGCCCCTGTTAATCCGGTGAATCTCTTTTGTAACCTTTCCCGGGATTGTTCGTTGTATCCTGGAAAAAAGATACAATCGAGATGGAAGACTGGCAGCCGGACCGGATGATTGCGCAGCTGCTTACTCGATAGCGAGTTCCAGTTCGTTGCCGGTGACTACATAATAGATGTTTTGCAGATGATGCACATACCGGGTAGGATATCCGATGTGGCCAAAACCTGTTTTATGAAGCATCCCTATCTTTCCGGTGAAGATCATAAAGTATTTATCCAGTCTGTCCAGGTCGTAGATATACTCTTCGTCCGGCCGCTGTTTAAATCCGGATGCCAGTAACAGGGTTTCAGAAATCCGGACCGGTTGGAAAGAATAGAGATGGGAAAGGACCTCCTGGATATTTTCAATCGTTACCCGGATGATTTCGTTCCGGCCATTCAGCAAATAGTTGCCTATCCGGATATCCCGTGCCTCCAGCAGATAGGGACGAAATACCGGGGAGTTTACATTTATTTTTCTTTTTGTCGTCATTCTTAGTAAAGATTATGCATTCTTTATGGTCCTGTTTCCCTAATTTTGTACGATGAAACAGGTATACCGGTAAATTTCTTTTAGGAACAAAACAGATTGTCCGAAAGTTGCCTGTGAAATAAACGAATAACTAAATTGTAAAGAAGATTTCATGTATACAATCAAAAAAAGGCTTGTCATCTCAGCTTCCCACAGGCTTACGTTGTCCTATCCCAGTAAGTGCGAGCAGTTACACGGCCATAACTGGGTGATTACCATCTGGTGCCGTTCGCTTGAATTGAATGAGGACGGGATGGTGATTGACTTTGCACATGTGAAGAATCTGATCAGGGAAAAACTGGACCACCGCAACCTGAATGATGTGTTACCCTTTAACCCGACGGCTGAAAATGTTGCCCGGTGGATTTGTGACCAGGTTCCACATTGCTATAAAGTGATGGTGGAAGAGTCTGAAAATAATACTGCCTGGTATGAGAAAGATCAATGAGATATTTTACAGCATCCAGGGAGAAGGATACCACACTGGTACCCCGGCTGTCTTTGTGCGTTTTTCCGGATGTAACCTACGTTGTGATTTTTGTGATACAGAGCATACGAAAGGCATACTAATGAGTGAAGAAGAGATTGTGAACGAAGTGAATCAATATCCGGCTACACATGTTGTGCTGACAGGAGGAGAACCAGGGCTACAGTTGACAGCCTCTCTTGTCTTCCTTTTAAAAAAGGCCGGCAAATATATTCAGATTGAAACCAATGGTACAGTCGAATTACCGGAAGGGATTGACTGGATTACCTGCTCACCCAAAGAAGGAGGAAACCTGAAAGTAACTTCCCCTCAGGAATTGAAAGTGGTATATACAGGCCAGGACCTGGCACCTTATGAGCAAATGGACGTTTCATTTCGTTGTCTCCAACCTTGTTCCGGAAATAATACGGCCGAAGTAGTAGCATATATCAGACAACATCCCCAGTGGCATCTGAGCCTTCAGACTCATAAACTTATTGATATTCAATAACAATTCTTTCATTTTTTCAAATAGTCCGGAAGAACTCCGGTACTTAACTTTGTGTATCTTTGTTTTCCTTAATTAAACCGGCAAATGTATAGACTACTATTTATATACCTTTTTATGCTGTCTGGATGGTCGGCACCGGCAATGGTTCCTCCTATTGACTCTCTTTTGAAGGAGCTGGATAAAACGATTCAGGAGCGTCCGCGTTATGAAGCCCGGAAAATCGAACAGCTCGATCTGTTAAAGAAATTATTTCAAACCACTACATCGGCGGATGAGAAATTTCATATATCAATGGATATCTTCCAGCATTATAAAGCCTTTCAGATGGATTCAGCGTTGGCGTATGCCGGCCGGACACTTGCCCTGGCGCAATTACTGGATGATCCCGGCAAAGAGCGGGTCGCTAATCTTAATATGGCAGAAGTGTTAATGATCACCGGTATGTATAAAGAGTCTTTTGATATATTGAATGTATATGGTAAAACATCACCGGATGATCCGGACCGTTCGTATATTTATCATTTATATCATTCTTTATATATGTTGATGGCCGACTATACCTTATCTTCCGGAGAGGCTGCAAAATATAAAGCATTAGAATACCAGTATAAGGATTCTATTATTTCCGTATTACCGGAAGATAATCTGGGGCACATGTTGACCAAGGTTTCCCGTTTGATGGAGGAAAACAGGTACGGTGAAGCACTGGATCTGGCTATGCTGACATATAAAACCTTTCAGGAGGATCCTCACCACATTGGCCTGTCCGGATATACTCTGGCAGAAGTCTACCGGGCGATGGGGGATGTAGAGAAAGAGAAAACCTATCTGGCTATTTCGGCGATAGGGGATTTGCGGGCAGGTGTAAAAGAGTATATTTCTCTGCGGCAACTGGCCGGTATCCTGTACGAAGAAGGAGATATCAACCGGGCGTACCGTTACATCAAATGTTCTATGGAGGATGCTATTTATGGGAATGCCCGTTACCGTACACTGGAGATTTCCCGGATGCTTCCCTTGATCAATGATACGTATGATGTAAAAATGAAGAGTGAAAAGCGTAAATTAGTACTGTTCCTCTTTATAATCTCTCTTTTATCAGTGGTGCTGATCCTGTCTACCATCTATATTATCCGGCAACTCAAAGCACTGATAAAAGCCCGTCAGTCATTACGGAAAATCAATGATGATCTTAAACAGGCCAATAACGAGCTGAATGAGTTAAACCTGGAACTCTCGGAATCGAATATTGTAAAAGAAGAATACATTGGGTATGTGTTCAATATGTGTTCGGCTTATATTGATAAACTGGATGATTTCCGTAAAAAAGTAAACCGCAAACTCAAAGCCGGTCAGAGCAAAGAGTTATTGACTATGACAAATACCTCCTCTTTTGTCGGCGATGAGCTGAAAGAGTTGTACCGTAATTTTGACCTCATCTTCCTGAATCTGTATCCGGATTTTGTGGAGGAGTTCAATTCGCTGTTACAGGAGAATGAACATATCTATCCCAAAGAAGGTGAACTCTTATCGCCTGAGTTACGCATTTATGCATTGGTACGCCTGGGGATTAATGACAGTGTTAAGATCGCGGCTTTCCTGCATTATTCTCCCCAGACTGTCTACAATTATCGTTTGAAGGTACGTAACAAAGCAAAAGTCTCCAAAGATAATTTCCCGGAGTCCGTACGGCAAATCGGACGGTTGCGGGAGTAATACAGGGGCATCCGGGGTTACTTTTCTCTCAAAAATACCTTACTTTTTATTTATTTTGGCCTGTTGATAATGTGTTTAAAGCTAACATGTTAATCTCTTTTTGCGCTCAAAAAGGACTTACTTTTTGGGTTTACTCACCCATACGTATGTTATAGGATGTGACATATCTTTGTTGTGATGATTATTTTCAGTATAATCATTAAAGAAATGTGTTTAGTGTTTAGCAACCTTATTAATTATTTAGTAAACCATGAAGATGAAACAGAAAAAATGGTCAAAGCTATTTCTGCTATTAGCGGGGATTTTAACCTTTTCTAATTTGTTAGCCCAGTCAGGTGACCCTATCACCGTACGGGGAACTATCGTCGACGAGTTTGGTGATCCGGTGATCGGCGCCAACGTCGTGGTGAAGAATACCACAAATGGAACTATTACTGACCTTGATGGTCATTTCTCATTGACCGCTCCGGCCAATGAAACGCTTGTTATCTCATATATCGGATATGAGAATATGGAAGTTCCGGTAAACGGACAAACTACTTTAGCTATTACCATGCGCGAAAATACGGAGTTGCTATCCGAAGTGGTCGTGATCGGATATGGTAGTGTTAAGAAAGAAGACCTTACCGGATCGGTAGTTGCTATTAAAGCAGAAGAGATCAACCGGGGAGCTATCACCAGTCCACAGGAATTGATGCAGGGAAAAGTGCCCGGTTTGTTTGTGCGTCCGGGTAACGGACAGCCGGGAGCCGGTTCCACAATCCGTATTCGTAGCGGTGCTTCTTTGAATGCCAGTAATGATCCGCTGATCGTAATTGATGGTGTGCCGGTGGGGAATGATGCCGCTCCGGGTATGAGCAATCCGCTTGCTTCGGTAAACCCGAATGATATTGAAACTTTCACCGTGTTGAAAGATGCGTCGGCCACTGCTATTTATGGTTCCCGTGCATCTAATGGGGTTATCCTTATTACGACTAAAAAGGGAACGAAAAATCTGAAAATCTCTTATAATAGTACCTATAGTTTCAGCGATCCGCATAAAAAACTGGAAACTATGCAGGCGGATGAATACCGGGAATCTGTGCTGGAAGCTTTTAAAGGGAAAGGTTCTTTTGATGACGTAAAAGCACTATTGGATATGTATCCGGAACAGTCGACCAACTGGCAGGATCAGATTTTCCGTACAGCATTTGCAACGGATCAGAACCTCAGTATCTCGGGTACCCAATTTAATACGCCTTACCGGGTATCTTTCGGTTATAACAACACAGACGGAACCCTGAAAACCTCCAATTACGAACGTTATACGTTAGATGTGAATTTTAATCCGAAGTTCTTTAATGATCATTTAAGCGTTAACTTCAATGTGAAAGGGATTATCAATAATAATACTTTTGCCAACACCGGTGCGGTGGGTAGTGCCGCGTTTTATGATCCCACCAAGCCTATCTACAATACAGATGGCGCATTCAACGGATACTGGAATCATACAACCAGTGCCGGCAATCCGAATACACAATCAGGGTCCAATCCATTACAGTCTCTGTTAGACCGTTTTGATGATGGCAAAACCAAAAGAAGTTTGGGAAATGTACAGTTTGACTATAAAGTACATTTTCTTCCCGAACTACGTCTGAATCTGAATTTAGGATATGACGTGGCCAAAGGCAGCGGGGACAAAGGTCCGAACATCGGTTCATTTGATGCGGAAAAAGATGGTATTTTCCCGGGCGTGGGAACGCGTGATTATTGGGAAAACTTCCGTCGTAACCAGGTCCTGGAATATTATATGAATTATGATAAAGAACTTGAAGCAATCAGGAGTCATATCAGTGTGATGGGAGGATATTCCTGGCAGAATTTCTATTATTCCAATTACAGCAGGAATTATTCCGTGTTTCAACCGGGATCAACCATGCCGGATGTACAGGACTGGGATAAAGATGAATCAGCCGGAACTTATACTAAAACAGGTGCCCGTAAAATACCGGGTGAAAACTATATCATCTCTTTCTTCGGGCGTTTGAATTATACTCTTCTGGAGCGCTATTTACTGACAGTAACAGTCCGCCGGGATGGCTCTTCTAAATTTGCTGATGGTAACCAATGGGGTACTTTCCCGTCTGTTGCTCTGGCCTGGAATGTGAACAATGAGGCATTTATGAGAAATCAGGATATTTTCTCTTCTCTGAAATTACGGCTGGGCTATGGTATGACCGGGCAACAGGACCTGGATGATTACCAGTATGTCGGTAACTATCTGACAGGTACTGACCCCGAGTCTCTTTATCTGGGGGAATACCTGATGAAACCGGGGAAATATAATCCGGATCTGAAATGGGAAACAACCGAAACGTATAATGTAGGTGTGGACTATGGTTTCCTGAATAACCGGATCAGTGGGTCGGTTGAGTATTATATGAAAAAGACAAAAGACCTGTTGAGCATTGTCAATGTGCCGGCCGGAACCAATTTCTCAAATCTTCTTTTTACCAACATCGGTAACATGGAAAATAAAGGGGTTGAATTCAATATCAATGCAGTAGCGATTGACACAAAGGATTTCTCCTGGAATGTAGGGTTTAATGCCACCTGGAATACCAGCAAGATTACGAAACTGGTTCAGAAACAGGATGAAAGTTATACCGGAACAGAAGCCGGAAATGAACAACAACGTCACATGGTAGGCTATTCGCCTTACACTTTCTATCTCTACAAACAGGTATATGATGAGAATGGGAAACCGATCCAGAACGCATTGGTAGACCTGGATGGTGACGGGGAGATCACAAATGCCGACCGTTACTTTGCCCATAGTCCGATGCCAGATTGGTTTATGGGACTCAGTTCACAGTTTACTTACAAAAAGTTTGACTTAGGGTTTAACCTGAGAGCCAGTCTGGGTAACTATGCTTTCAACCAGTTAGCAGCCAGCAACAGTACAGTGGCACAGGCGTATAGTGGAATGGGCTTCCTGACCAACCTGTATGGAAAAGCAACCCGTGATACAGGTTTTACCCTGACCAATTCATCGGAACAGAAACTCTCTGACCATTTTCTGGAAAATGCGTCATTCCTGAAAATGGATAATATCACGTTGGGATACTCTTTTAACAAAGTATTAAATACAAAACTGGAAGGACGTATTTCTCTTTCTATGCAGAATGTATTTACTATTACCAAATACAATGGATTTGATCCCGAAAACGCCGGAGTTGACAATGATCTGTGGCCACGTCCGCGGGTATATACAATTGGGGTGAATCTTAATTTCTAAAACAAAGAGTCATGCAAACAAAATTAATATATTTAATTACAGTTATCAGCTTATTATGGATGACATCTTCCTGTGTGGGAGATCTGGATACACAACCGCTGGATTCACAGTCGGAAACACCGGACGTTGTTTATTCAAAAGAAGAAAATTACCTGCGGGGACTTATGAAAATCTATTCCATGTTAGCGCTTAGCGGACAGGATGGAACCGGTAGTTCGGATATCGAAGGACTGAATGGCGGAAATACTCAATTGTACCGTACCTGGTGGAATCTTCAGGAGGTCTCAACAGATGAGGTAGTCAATTCCTGGCCGGATGACTGGGTACCGGAAATCAATGAAATGAAATGGACAACCACTCAGAATGAAGCGATCGAAGGATTGTATCAGCGCTGTATGTATATGGTAGCTGTTGCCAATGAATACCTGAAACAGACGACGGATGAGAATATGAGTAGCCGGGGGATGACTTCAGAGTTTATGACCAAAGTGCATGGGTATCGTGCGGAAGCCCGTTTCATGCGTGCGCTTGCCTATTATATGTTGCTGGATGCTTTCAGAAACCCACCTTTCATTACGGAAGAAAATTATTCTTCATCCCCTTCACAGATCGAACCTGCAAAGTTATTTGACTGGATTGAAACAGAATTAAAAAGTGCGGAGTCACAACTACCGGCTGCACGTACTGCGTATGGACGGGCAGACAAAGCGGTCGTTAATTTCCTGTTGGCACGTTTGTATCTGAATGCCGAAATTTATACAGGAACAGCCCGTTATACCGATTGTGTTACAGCGTGTAAAGCGGTTATCTCGGCAGGTTACTCTTTAGGAGATGATTATTCAAATCTGTTTAAGGCGGATAATAGTATCACTTCGGCTTCGGAGATTATTTTCCCTATCGTGTATGATGGGTTGTCAACTACCTCTTTTGGCGGGATACGTTTCCTGATCTGTGCATCCCGTGGGACGAATACTGTTTCCCTGGAACGGGACGGCGTTCAGGACGGATGGGGTGGAAACCGGGCACTTCCTACTTTAATCCGGAAGTTTGATTTTGCTGATAATAATAATCCGGATGCAGACTCTATTTTAGATAAACGTGGAATTTTTGATTCGGAAGGTCGTACCATTGAAGTGGATGAGTGGTTACAAACATTTGATTCCCAGGGATGGAATGTCTATAAATATAAAAATGTACGCTCAGATGGTACGCAGGGTTCCAATGCCTATAATCCGGATACGGATATTCCGTTCTTCCGTCTGGCAGAAATTTACCTGACATACGCTGAGGCCGTAAAACGTGGTGGTTCCGGTGGAGATATGGACACGGCAGCCGGTTATATTAACCAACTGAGAGCTCGTGGTTACGGAGCAGGAAAAGGACAAATTACTGCGGCAGATCTGACACTGGATTTTATTCTGGACGAACGGGTGCGTGAATTATATTGGGAAGCGGTAAGACGTACTGACCTGATCCGGTATGGATACTATACTTCTAATACGTATGTATGGCCTTTCAAAGGCGGTATTAAAAATGGTACCGGTGTGGAGTCCTACAGAATCATCTTCCCGATTCCGGTAACGGATATTTCGGTGAATCCGGAATTGAAACAAAATACGGGATATAATTAATTGTCAATTAGTGAAGGCTAATCTGTGATTGACAATGCACAATTATTTAAACCATTAAAAAGAGCTTTTATGAAAATGATTAAATATATATCAGTCTGTTTGATTTTGTTTTCAGCTTTTATGAGCTGTACAAAGGATGATGAGATGGTAACCTATAACCCGGAAAATGCAGTGTCGGGAAAACTGAATGCAATTGGAAGTTCCTATGTACTGGAACAGGAAAACGAAGATAAGGTATTTGAGGAGTTTATCTGGAGTGCATCCGACTTTGGTTTCAGTGCAGCGGTTGAGTATATCCTGGAAGCCGACCTGGCAGGAGAAGAGTTTAAGAATCCGGTAGAAGTCTTTGCGATCAGGAAAGCATTGGCTAACGAAGTGACTGTCGGTGCTATGAACAAGACAATGACTACTTTGCAGAATATCTATGAGTTTGAAGAAGGAGAAGAACAGAATATAGAATTCAGGCTTCGTTCGTCTATCAGTGAGGCTGCGGTCCCGGTTTATTCCAATGTAATTGCTTCAGCGATCACTCCTTACAGCGGAACTCCTACTTCAATGTATATGATCGGACAGGATTTCGGCGAATGGAACTGGAGTAACAGTAGAGTTGTAGAAATGGTACCGGTAAATGATCAGGAGGGACAATTCTGGTGTGTAAGGTACATAACTGCTGCGAATGGTTTTAAATGGTCACCCGAAAAAGATTGGGGTAAAGACTTCAATGCATTGACTACAAATACCGGTTTTGAACCACGGGATGGTAATGCATTTGTAGATGCTGATGGAATGTATATGGTATTCATGGACTACAAGAAAAGTACTCTCGTTATCGAACCGGCTAAGATCTATGGTATTGGCGGTGCTTTTGACGGATGGGATGATCCTGTAGCCTTTACGATTAATAAAGAGAAAGCAAGTATAGTAGTAACAGACAATAGCGAGTTACGGATGTACACAACCTGTTCGGCAGCTCCTAATCAGGATTGGTGGCGCTGGGAATTCATTATCCTGGATGGTAAGATCGTTTACCGTGGGAATGGAGGTGACCAGGAACGTGTAAGCGTCACAGCCGGACAAACGGTTACTCTCGACTTCAATACGGAAACGGGAACAATACAATAATAAATAACTAATAACATGAAAAGAGTATTTCTGTATCTATGTGTGGTCTGTCTCTGTATTACAGGAAAAGTACAGGCGCAGGAACTATCATCGCCCGACGGGCAGTTTAAAATGAATTTTTCTCTTCAGAATAATGGTGAGCCTACTTACAGGCTCACCTATAAAAACAGGGAAGTGATTAAAACCAGTAAGTTGGGGCTGGAACTGAAAGCAGAAAGTGCTTCCCGTGATTTCTGGGATTTCTCGCCGGAAGGAACTCCGTTGGACAAACAGGACCAGAAAATGTCCCTGTATAACGGATTTACGATCGCCGGAACCCAGACCGCGGCCGTGGACGAAACCTGGGAACCGGTATGGGGAGAGAGTAAAACGATCCGTAACCAGTATAACGAACTGGCAGTCACATTGGACCAACCTTCTACCGGACGCCAGATGCTGATCCGGTTCCGTCTGTTCAATGATGGGCTGGGATTCCGTTATGAATTTCCTCAACAGGATAAGCTGGTTTATTTTGTGATCAAAGAAGAGAGAACCCAGTTTGCGCTGACTGGTGACCATACCGCATATTGGATACCGGGCGACTATGATACACAGGAATACGATTATACCACTTCTAAATTATCTGAGATCCGGGGATTGATGCAACAGGCCATTACGCCTAATACTTCACAGACTCCGTTTTCCCCGACAGGCGTACAGACTGCCCTGATGATGAAAACAGCAGACGGGTTGTATATCAACCTGCATGAAGCAGCGTTGGTAAACTATGCCTGTATGCACCTGGACCTGGACGATAAGAACTTTATTTTTGAATCACATCTGACTCCGGATGCTAAAGGAGATAAGGGTTATATGCAGGCTCCCTGTACGACTCCGTGGCGTACTATTATTGTAAGTGATTTCGCTGGTGATATCCTGGCTTCCAATATGACGCTGAACCTGAATGACCCCTGTAAAATAGAAGATACCTCCTGGATCAAACCGGTAAAATACATCGGGGTATGGTGGGAGATGATCACCGGTATGAGCACCTGGCAGTATACCGATGAGTTGCCCAGTGTACAGTTAGGAGTGACTGATTATACTAAAACCAAACCGAATGGTAAGCACGCGGCTAATACGGAGCATGTAAAAAAATATATTGATTTTGCCGCTGAACATGGCTTTGCTGCGGTATTGGTGGAAGGTTGGAACATTGGTTGGGAAGACTGGTTTGGTAACTCCAAAGATTATGTGTTTGACTTCGTTACTCCGTATCCTGATTTTGATGTAAAAGAATTGCAGCGCTATGGTAAAAGTAAAGGAGTTGAGTTGATGATGCATCATGAAACTTCGGGTTCTATACGGAACTACGAACGCCATATAGACCAGGCGTACCAGTTTATGAATGACAATGGATATACCTCTGTAAAAAGTGGATATGTAGGGGATATTATTCCACGGGGTGAATACCACTACGGACAATGGGCTGTCAATCACTACCAGTATGCATTTGAAAAAGCCGCTGATTATAAAATTATGGTCAATGCACACGAAGCTGTACGTCCAACAGGTGTTTGCCGTACCTGGCCGAACCTGATTGGGAATGAGTCGGCACGTGGTACGGAGTACCAGGCATTCGGAGGTAACAATGCAAACCATGTAACCATTCTGCCTTTCACCCGTCTGATCGGCGGTCCGATGGATTATACACCGGGTATTTTTGAAATGGATATTGAAAAACTGAATCCGGATAATACCTCCCATGTAAACAGCACAATTGCTAATCAATTGGCATTGTATGTGACCATGTATAGCCCGTTACAGATGGCAGCCGACCTGCCGGAGAACTATATGCGCTTCCCGGACGCTTTCCAGTTCATCAAGGACGTAGCTATTGACTGGGATGAAAGCAAATACCTGGAAGCAGAGCCGGGAGAATATGTTACCATAGCCCGTAAAGCCAAAGGAACAAACAACTGGTTTGTCGGAAATGTAGCCGGATATGACGGATACCATTCACAGATCTCATTTGACTTCCTGGATCCGGGGAAGACTTATATAGCAACCATCTATTCGGATGCAAAAGAGGCCCATTACAAAACAAATCCACAGGCATATAATATTCGTAAAGTGATAGTAAATAATAAATCCAACCTGAAGCAGTGGTCTGCTCCGGGTGGTGGATATGCCATTAGCATCATGGAATCAACAGATGCCGCTGAACGGAAAGGATTGAAAAAATTGTAAATAAACCTGCTCCGGGTCCCGGTTTACCGGGACCTGGAAACTTTACCAATGTTAAAATCTATTACCAACTATTCTCAATCTAAATGAACATGAAAAATATACGAAATAAAAGTTTGTGGGTATTATTAGCATTCCTATTTATCCAATTAACAGATGCCACGATCAAAAAAGTAGAGCCGGCATTCTGGTGGGCCGGTATGAATAATCCGGAATTACAGGTGATGCTGTACGGTGAAAATATTGCCCAAAGTGAAGTATCCCTGACTTCGCAATATACAACCATTAAAGAAATTGTACGTCTGGAAAGTCCGAACTACCTCTTCCTGTATCTCGACCTGAGTAAGGCACAACCTGAACAGTTTGACATCTGTTTACAAACCGGTAAAAAGAAACAAACAGTTCCGTACGAGATTAAGGCCCGGCAGGCCGGTTCTTCGGAACGGGTCGGATTTAATTCCAGTGATGTGCTGTATCTGATCATGCCAGACCGTTTCGCAAATGGCGATACCTCCAATGATGTGGTAAAAGGAATGCGTGAAAACAGGGTAAACCGGTCAAATAGTTTTGCCCGTCACGGAGGAGACTTCAAAGGCGTAATGGATCATTTGGACTATATAGAAGATCTGGGAGTGACAACCATCTGGTTTAATCCTATCCAGGAAAATGATATGGCTTCAGGGTCTTATCATGGGTATGCTATTACCGACTATTACAATGCGGATGCACGGTTTGGAAGTAATGAGGATTTTATCGAATTGGTCAATAAAGCTCACAGCAAAGGATTAAAGATTGTTATGGATATGATCTTTAATCATTGTGGAAGTGAACATTTCTTTTTTACGGATCGTCCGTCAAAAGATTGGTTCAATTTCCCTGATAACTATGTGCAAACCTCTTATCAGACTACAGCCCAATATGATCCGTATGCCTCTGAGTATGACCTGAAAATGGCTGTAGACGGCTGGTTCGTAGAACCCATGCCGGATCTGAACCAACGGAACCGCCATGTGGCAAATTATCTTATCCAGAGCAGTATCTGGTGGATTGAACATACAGGAATTGATGGTATTCGCCAGGATACCCATCCGTATGCGGATTTCGACATGATGTCACGCTGGTGTAAAGAAGTAACCGAAGAATATCCTGATTTCAATATTGTGGGGGAAGCCTGGTTAGGAAACAATGTAGGGGTAGCGTTCTGGCAGAAAGACAGTAAGCTGGCTGCACCCCGTAACTCCCATCTGCGTTGTGTAATGGACTTCCCGTTGAAAGATATTACAGCTTCTGCTTTTGACCAGGAAACCGGTTGGGGAAGTGGGTTGACTCGTATCTATGAATATCTTACTCAGGATATAGTCTATGCGAACCCCATGGAACTATTGATCTTCCTGGATAACCATGATACCTCCCGTTTCTTTACCTCAGATGAAGAGGCTGAAAATTTTAACCGCTATAAACAGGCCATTACGTTCCTGTTGACAACCCGTGGTATTCCTCAGATCTATTATGGAACTGAGATTCTGATGGCGGCAGATAAGCAGTATGGTGACGGAGGGTTACGTGCTGATTTTCCCGGCGGATGGCCCGGCGATTCCCGGAACGCATTTACACCGCAGGGTAGAACAGCCAAAGAAAACCAGGCATTTGACCTGACCCGGAAGTTATTGCAATGGCGTAAAGGCAATGAAGTGATCGCCAAAGGATCCCTGAAACAGTTTGCTCCCGGAAATAGTGTCTATGTATATGAGAGAAAACTGGGTGACCGTTCAGTAGTTGTCATCCTGAATGGTTCGGATACAGAAAAAACAATCGACCTGGCACCTTACAAAGAAGTACTGCCGGCCGGTTCAGCCAAAGATGTTTTAAGTGCTAAATATGTTACGTTAGGTGGTAGTTTGTCTTTACAGGCAAGAGATGTTTTGGTTTTAGAATTTTGATCTGTCAAAAGTAAACAGGTAAGATTTAATTTCTAAGGGGCAGCCGGATGGCTGCCCCTTAGAAATTTTTACTCGTTGAACAAATTAGTCAGTTCAGCCGGGTCAGATTATCCCGGGTAGGCCTGGTCTGAACACAGTCTCCTTTTATCAAAACTATACCTGGACCCTGAGACAACAGAATAGTCACCTGAAAAGATTACTGGAAGAAACCAACTTCTTTTAGATGTAAATATATAATATTATTTGATTGGTGGGTGGGATTGTTGTATTTATTTTTGGTGGAGGTGTATTGTTGATTTTTTTGGAAAGGGTTTTTATTTTCTCTTTTCTGTCTTATGGAAAAACTTAATATCTTTGAGGGGTTTA
>JAJQES010000517.1 GCA_021201565.1 Tannerellaceae bacterium | reverse complement strand
AACCACCTCAGATACCGTTACAGAAAATTCCCGATGATGAAGTCTTTCAGATTATAGCCTTTTTCGGGGAAGGGCAGGAGGAAAGGATCATGGCTCAACTACCGGGATGTGAATCTACCCGTTGGTCACCTCTTTTCACAGATGTGGTTCCTGCCGGAGGAAGTAAAAAGATCGGTATTCAGAAAATGCTGGACTATTATAACCTGACCGTAGAAGAAATTATGGCTTTTGGTGACGGCGGAAATGATATGGAAATGCTTACTTATGCCGGAACCGGTGTTGCTATGGGCAATGCCGATGATAATGTAAAAAGAATTGCCGACTATGTTACCGATTCCGTGGATGAAAATGGGATCCGGAATGCCCTGAAACATTTTGGCGTACTCTGATAAAAAATCGCTGTTCTGAGAAATTCTCTGGAGAAGAGCTGCAGGAGACGTACGGAAATAATTCAGGTTTATATGGGAACTATTTCCTATCTATTAGAAGACTATTTACTTTCTATATGAAAAATATTCCCTTACACCAGGGTGTAATTTGGGTTACAGCAAGGTGTAATCTTTATTATACCAGGGTGTAATTCTAGTTTTACCATGGTGTAAGGCAGATGACTTTTATCCTTTATTCCGGCATCAGGAAATACCTGTGAGGTGAAACAAAGATACAAAATTTATTCCGGTAAAACGTCTCCTGAAAAATAAAAACAAAATATCAGAACATCGGAGGAGGTCCGCCCGGGCCACCGCCGGGTCCACCACCGCCACGGGGTCCGCCACGACGCATATCACTCATACCGGCTCCTCTGGAGAATATCTGGAAACGGTAAATGAAATGAACCATGAAATAACTGCTCAGGGTATTATATTCGGAATCCCGGATATAGCTGGCTGTAACAGTACGTGAGATATTATTACGTTCTTTCAGAATATCATATATTTTAAAACGTATGGTTGCCTGATTGTTTTTGAGAAATGATTTGGATGCGGCAGCATTCCATAATACCTGTTTCAGGTTATAACCATCTGAGTAACCGGAATTAGCAGAATAATTAATATCACTTTCAATCTTGAAATTCAAAGGAAGGTAAATCACTGTATTTCCTCCGACTCCATAATTCCATGTAGCCTGGTCATTCTGATTTTGTAAAGAATTATTTACATTGCTGAATCTTACATTGCCATTAACTCCCAGATCCACAATATCGGAACGAAAATCAAATCCCAGACGTTCCTGTAGATTTATTTCCCGGCTTTTGTTTTCATCGGCATTAATAAATTCTTTTTTCTCAGTATATCCGGCCACGGTCATAGTACTGTAAGAGAATTTCCGGTTCCGTAACGGAGAGTTAATCATCATCCGGGCATTGGCATTAAAATTGCCGTTTACATTTGCATACGTTGTCACTCTATTACCACTGCCATCATTTGCATAGGTGGATTTACTTACAATATCATTGAATGTATAATTACCGTTTAACATGAATATAATGGTGCGTTGTGATTCGGCATTAAAACTCTGATAACGGGCAGAAAGATTATTTGTATAAGTAGGTTTCAGGTCCGGATTTCCGACTGTTATATTTGTAGCACTGCTTATTACCTGTACCGGCTGTAGTTGAGTCATACTTGGTTGACTAGTCCGTCCGTTATAAGTAATCCTTAAATTGGTTCTTCTATCCCAGAGATAGTTAAACTGAGCTATTGGAGAGAAATTAACTACCGTACGGGATAATCTTGAAATAGTACTATCTCCCACAAAACTGTGGCTGCTACTATAGGAAGGGTCTACATTCAATCCCAACATATAGTTATATTTTTCCCGCTGTGCACGGAAACTGATGCTCCCACGCTGAGAAATAAAATTATTTTCATAACTCTGACTATAGGTACTGTCCAGTAAGGTATAAAACCCTTGTCCATCCGGTGTATATGTATTTCTTAAAGACTCTTGTTTATTCTGGCTGAAACTATAGGTAACCTGTAAAAAGTTATTCCGTCCGAGAGGTTCTACAAATGATAAATAGGCACGATAATTAAATCCGCTGTTTTCATATTTAAATTGCTGGTCCAGTCTTTCTGTATCCTGAAGCCGGTAGTAATGTGTAACAGATTCATTATCTCCGTTATTTTCAAGATCACTATATCCCCCTGATAGCGAAAAGCTGAATACCCGCCCCTGATTATTTAATTTGCGGCTGTATTCCAGTTGCGCATTTATATCATAACTATCTCCTTTTGAATAGTAGTTTTCATCAATGGTATAGATAGAATCTCCATATTGATCATAAGAAAATGTATTACCGGAACTGGTATTCTCATTTTTATTATAGTTGAATCGGGGGCGGAAAATAATGGTAGTCAGTGTATCCGGTTTCCATTCCATACGGAAATTCGCTGCCACAGTATTTCCTATTGCATTATCAAAGTTTCTGTCATTTTCAAAAATCGAACTATCTCCTGTCAGAATATTTTCTGTCCGGCTGCTGCTTCTTGCATCTCTATCAGAGTGAATATAACGTATGTCTCCGTTTAAAGTAAGATTCGGATTGAATTCTTTATTCAGAAAAAGTCCCAGGTTTCCGGATTTAGTGATTCCATTACCGGCACCTCCTCCGCCCATACCACCACGGCGTCCTCCACCGCCGCCCATACCGGAGAAGGTATTGCCGGCTATATCGGAGGCTCCCATATTATTCGTATTATTTATTCCCCCCATTATTACTAACATGTCATTATTAATAAAACGGTTTACCATGGCATTTGCTTCATAGCGGTCTTCACTACCATACCCGGCAAAA
>JAJQES010000059.1 GCA_021201565.1 Tannerellaceae bacterium | reverse complement strand
TGATCAATTGGAATAACGGGTGTGTTTATCATAAATGCTTTAGAATGAAATTATAATATTTTTATATTGTTGATTAACAAAGATACTATTTAATAGATGATGCATTGCATTATGTCATAATTGTTTTTTACTCTTTCCTGGACGGAGGGGATTTCCGAATCCCCGACCAGGGAGTATTAGAATCTCCGGATCCGAAGTTGAAAAATTCCTTAAATAATATCCCTATTTATAGTTTAGAGCGGATTGCAAATCCGCATACTCGTTAAGTCGGGGATAACATATCCCCTGCGTCCAGAAAGGCACGGAACCGGAGTTCCGCGCCAGCAAAGAGCCAGCAAAGAGATTTGGAAATCCCCTCCGTCCAGGAAGATGGGGATAGTCACCTGCCCTGGTCGCCTAACGGTTTCACCGGAAGATCCTTTCCGTCTATAAGTAACCGGATGTCTTAAAAAAGGATATATTTTATGAATATATCCAGGTTTTATTTTAAGAGTAGGGGTAACGCTGTTTTTTTCTAAATTTGTAAGTAGTAACTTAAACATGAGCGTGTATGAAAAAGGTATTCTTTTTTTTAATCCTTTTTTCAATTGCTTTGCAAGCCTGTCATAAAGAGGAAGACGAACGGAAAGACGAACATGAAAAATTCATAACTACCGGGGTTATACAAGAGATCACTATCAATAACGTACAGGGTTCTGTGATGAAAGAGATTTCAGATGTCGTATTTGTGGCCCGGTGCCTGATCCCACCCGGTGGGGATTATGACATGACGCCTGATCAGGAAGCGGACCGGTATATGGTACGTTTACCATTTAATACTGAGCGTATGAGTTTTGAGCTGCCCGGAAACCCACCGGCTTCTCTGTTACGGACAATTGAAAAAGATTTTCCTCCCGGATTTCATATAAGTGACCGGACTGCACAAACTATTTCTTTTGTTACCATCGGGTGGTGCTGGCGGGATGCCTACAAAATACAGGCAAGACTTGCGTATGCTAAAAGGGTAGACGATGTCTATTATATAGCCGACTATATTTATTGTGACAAAGAGGTGAACATCACAGGTAGTGGGCAGGACTGGTGGGGCCATCCGTTAACGTACGACCTGGAACTAAAAAAAGGATGGAACATGGTGGTGGAAAGAAGGGAACATGCAGGTATTCAATCGGCCACTATAAGCAATCTGCTTCCTGAAGGAATGGGCTGGTTTTATGACCGGATCCTTGGCGGACGAAGCCAACCGGATTAGATCAGACAAACTTATACAAATAGAATCTGTGTTTTTCTGTACAAATCACTATCCTGCGTACTGATTTGTAAGTTGTAGGGAATTGAAAATGAAGAAAATATATTTATCTTTGAAGCAAATACATAATCAAATAATTAACGAATGGAAAAGAAGTATAATCACTCCCCGGAAAATAATGAACAGAGTAAACTGAATGAACCAATAACTGCTTATGAAAGAAAACAACCACAACTGTTTCCCTGTCAATATTCGATAGAAAAATTACGGAATAAATTTGACCGTGCTGTAAAGCAGGCAGAAGCTGGAGAGGTTTTATCCCATGAGGAAGTCAAAAACAGGTATAAAAAATGAATTTGACCAACACATGAAGATTATATGGACAAAAGAAGCTGTAGATGATTTAGATACTATTTATACTTTCTATTTGGCGGATAGCCAACCTTATGCCGAACATATCTATGATAAAATAGTGAGTGATACGGAAGATCTGATTCGCTTTCCCCGGTTGGGATCTAAAGAGTTATTGCTGGAAGATAAACCCCAGTCTCCCCGTTCATTGGTCGTAATGAGAATGTTTAAAATAATCTATTATATACAAAACGAGACGATTTATATAGCTAATATATGGGATTGCCGTCAGAATCCGGAATCATTGAGAAAAAAACACTTATAATATTTTATATGGAGGGGATTTCCGGATCTCCGGATTCGATGTTAATAAATTCCTTAAATAAGATCGCTATTTATATTTTAGAGCGGATTGCAAATCCGCATACTCGTTAGGCCGGGGATAACATATCCCCTCCGTCCAGAAAGGCACGGAACCGGAGTTCCGCGCCAGCAAAGAACAACATGCTTTACCCCGGAATGAATGGATGTATCCTTTCCCTACATGTCATTGTTCGTTAGGGGGTTAAGTCAATGATTTGGGTGACACCGGTTTCTTCTATGAAGTAGGGATCGTGGGAAATGATGACCAGGGTGCCCCGGTACTCTTTCAGGGCGGTGAGGATGATCTCTGTGCTGGTGATGTCCAGGTTATTGGTGGGTTCATCCAGCAGGAGGATGTCCGGGGGGGTGTTGCCTATCAGCAGGCAGCAGAAGAGTAACCGCATTTTTTCTCCACCGCTCAACCGGCCGCACGGACGGTCCCAGTCTTCTTTGGTAAAGAGGAACCGGGCCAGCAGGGTTTTTACTTCGTGTTCTTCCAGTTGACCGGTGTTAAACTGTTCCGCTTGTTCGTATACCGGCCGGCCGGGTTGAAGCAGGGAATATTCCTGGTCGATGTAGACCAGGTTGGCTGTGTGGCGGCTGACGGTTCCTGGGGTGGGAGTTAATTCGCCCGTGATGATTTTTAGGAGGGTTGTTTTCCCACTACCGTTTCTGCCTTTTAGCCAGATCCTTTCCCCACTGAGGACTTTGAAGTTTATTGGTTGTTCCCACAGGGGTTGTTTATTAAACTGTATATTGACACCGGAAGCGGAAAATAACACTTTTCCGGTAGGCAGGGTGGAGGAGGGAAGCATGACTTTCAGGGATCTGTTTTCCGGTAATTTATCGTACAGGTCTTTCAGTGAATGGCTGAGCTCTTCTATTTTGGTTTCGTGTATATCTTTTAACCGGGTAGTGCTTTTCTCTGCTTTATCCCGGAGGGTATTCATCCCCATACGGGAAATTCCTTTTTTCTCACTTCGTTTTTTCCCCCGGGCATCCAGCCTGTTTCTTCTTTCTGCTGTTTCGCGGGCTGTTTTCCTGGCTTGCCGCAGTGTTTTGGCCTGCTCTTCCAGGGTGTCCAGGAGGGCTTGTTCCTGTTTTTCTTTCTCCGTTTTGTAGAAATCAAAATTTCCCCCGTACAGGGTAAGGCCTTTTTCCGTTAATTCTACTGTTTGGGGAAGTAATCTTAACAGGGTGACATCATGGCTGACGACTACTAACGTGGCAGAGGTAGACCGGACAAACCGGTACACCATCTCCCTGCTTTCCAGGTCCAGGTGATTGGTCGGTTCATCCATCAGGATGATTTCCGGCTTGTGGAGCTGTAGGGCGGAGAGGAAGAGACGGCTTTTTTCGCCTCCGCTGAGCTGTTGCAGGGAACCGGCCGGCCGGATATGTCCCAGTCCCCAGGCTTCCAGGGCCTCCTGTGCCCGTTCTTCGATTGTCCAGTCGTCGTTTAGGGTTTCATACAGGGCCAACGAGGGATCTCCTTCCAGTATTTTATAAAAAGCGGTGAGTTTCCTGTCAATAGAGAGAGCCTGCGCGACAGTTAGGCCGTTATATTGTCCGGTATGTTGAGGGATATACCAGGCAGGCGAGGAGGTAAACAGTTCCCCGGCAGCGGGTTTCAGTATCCCGGCTATCAGTTGCAGGAGAGTCGATTTGCCGGAACCGTTTCTGCCTGTCAAGGCGAGTTTATCTCCTGTGTTGACCGTTAAGTGGAGGTTTTCAAAACATGGCACCTGGTCCGGGTGGATGTAGCTGATTTGTTTTAGTATGATACTCATAATAAAGTATTATAGTAGTTAGTAGTTAGTAGTTGGTAGAATTATCAACTCACTAACCGGACTAAAATGAATAAAATAAAAGTGATTTGTCCGGCAGGAATGCCGGAGTTATGAAGACAATATGTAACAACGGGGTTGTTGTACTTTTAATTACATTTGCGTAGATCTGAGTTTAGAGTTCAAAGATAATAAAAATCTACTAACTACTAACTACCGGCTACTAACTACTGTCATAATTTTTCTATCTTTGTCCCTATATCAAAAAATAATACATACTATTACTATATGAATCGAATCGTACTACTTCTGTTGATCTGTTGCATGTCCGTAGGGGTTTCTGCGCAGAAAAATGCTCCTAAATGGATGGATAAAGCCCGGCGGGCTGTGGTGAAAATTACTGTCTATGATAAAAATAACAGGGAATCCGGAACCGGGTTTGGTTTTTTTGTTTCCGAATCGGGAGAGGTGTTATCCGGATATACCTTGTTTAAAGGCGCGGAACGGGCTGTGGTAACTGATTTTGAAGGAAAAGAATATCCTGTGACCCATATTATCGGGGCGGATGAAATGTATGATGTGATCCGGGTACAGACGGCTCCGGCCAGGAAACCGGTTGTGTTGGCGGTTGCCTCTGATCCTGTCCCTGAGGGGGAAACTATTTATCACCTGGGCTATTCGCCCGGTAAAGAATCGAACTTTAAACAGGGCACTGTGACGGAAACCAGTAAACTTAAAGAGGTGTATGGCTATTACCAGCTTGATATTCCATTGAGTGCCCGCCAGACCAATACTCCTTTTGTAAATAGTGCGGGGGAAGTCTTTGGGTTAGCACAGGAAGACGCTTCCGGTAAGAATGAAGTTTCCTATGCGGTGTCTGCCGCTTATACTCATAGCCTGGTACAAACTTCTGTAGATATTTTTAATTCGGCTTACCGGAATATCGGTATCAAAAAAGCCTGGGTGCCAAATGTGGAAGATGCGATCGTTTCCCTCTTTTTACTATCGGGCCAGCTGGATACTCCTGCTTACCTGGAAACTATCAATGATTTTATAGCCACTTTCCCGGATGTGCCGGATGGGTATCAGAGCCGGGCCAATCTGTATGTAACTGGCAGGAAATTATTGACGGAGGATGCGACTGCCCAACAGAGATATCTGGACCAGGCCAAAGCGGATTTTGCGAAAGCGATGGAGGTGAGCCCACATAAAAGTGATGTTTTGTATGAACAGGCTAAACTGATCTATACGGTAGCACTGGAGGAAGAGGAAATCACTGATCCTTCCTGGACACTGGATGCTGCCTCGGAGATCATCGGACAGGCTATTCAACTGGAGGAGAAACCTTTGTACCGCCAGCTGGAAGGGGATATTTATATGTATAAAGGGGAATTTGATAAAGCATATACTGCTTATATGGTTGTGAATAACAGTGAACTGGCTACTCCTATATCTTATTATTGGGCGGCTAAAGCGTTGGAAAATGTTCCGGGTGCCAATATCGGGGATATGCTGGCGTTATTGGATAAGGCTGTTGAATTGAGCGGTACCAGTGCGGAGGCAGGCCCTTACCTGTTGGAACGGATTGATAAACGGCT
Source organism: Tannerellaceae bacterium (assembly GCA_021201565.1). Classification (GTDB taxonomy): domain Bacteria; phylum Bacteroidota; class Bacteroidia; order Bacteroidales; family Tannerellaceae; genus UBA4116. The sequence continues at coordinate 11,239 of JAJQES010000059.1, read as the reverse complement.
GATGTTGTCCCAATATGATGAGGCGCTTGAGGATTATGATACCTATTATTATGTGGTGAACGGAAAGGTGAATGATACGTTTTATTATCTACGTGAACAGGTGAAGTTCCGTAAAGGGGATCTGGAAGGGGCCCTGGCTGATATACAGGAGGCCCTGAAAATGGATCCGGAAAATCCGGACTATTGTGCGGAAGAGGCTTCTGTTTATACCCGTATGCAGGAGTATGAAAAGGCGCTGGCCAGTTTGCGGAAAGCGTTGGAGATCGCGCCTGATTTCGCAGCCTGTTATCGTTTGCAGGGAGTCTGTTACCAGCGGATGGAAAGGAAGAACGAAGCTTGTGACGCTTTTCAGAAAGCAAAGGAGTTGGGTGACCCCCTGGCGGATAAACTGATACGGGATAACTGTCAATAAAAACTACCGACTAAAGTGAGGAATATGAGAAAGAGTGTAAAACGTTTTATGTGCCTGTTTTTGTTTGTGCTGCTGGTAGCTTGTAACCAGGGGAATAAACAGGTACCTGTTGAGCAGGCACCGGTTTCTGCCGGGGAACCTGTGAGTATTACTTTGTTTGATAAAACGCTGCCGGAAATAAAGGATTTGATCAATGGCAAATGGCAATTGGTCAGTGGAGAAACTGCTACTTATTTTGTTGAATATGATGATACGTTCATTGAATTTAACGATGATGAGTATGTCTGGACGGATGAGGATGGAGCAGAGGCTGGCCGGTTAAACTGGCGGCAGGCACCTACCGGACATGGATACGATGCCTTTTTTAACGATGTGTTTTATGAGGAAAATCCAACTTTTCCGCTGGCTATCCATGGGGATACGCTGCTGATTCAGGATATTTCCGAACATTTGTATCTGTACCGCCTGGTAAAACGATAGAGTAAGAATATACCTATGTGGAGGAACTGTATGGCCAGGAAGTTATATGGGATAACGACAAAGAGTTTAATATGACTTTTCATTGAGATGGCTGCCAGGAAATGAAATGTATATGATATAAGAATCCCCGGTTTAATGAATAAACCGGGGATTCTTATATTGTCAGTTCTCCTTTTGGGAGATAGGATTTCTTTACTGGATTCCTCTTTCGCGGAGTTTTAATTGCCAGTTCCAGGCGGTTACGATGGTGTCTTCGACTGATTCTTTGGCTGTCCACCCCAATACGTTGTTGGCATGTTCAGGATTGGCCCAGACTTTTTCGATATCTCCTTCGCGGCGTCCTACGATTTTATACGGAACTTTTACTCCGGTACCTTTTTCAAAGGCGTTAATCAGTTCCAGTACTGACACACCACGTCCGGTTCCCAGATTGAAGATTTCCAGTTTTTCTTCTGTTTTGTTTTCGAGCATACGCTCAATGGCGATCACATGTGCTTTGGCCAGATCCACTACATTGATGTAGTCACGGATACAGGAGCCATCCGGTGTATTATAGTCATCGCCGAATACACTCAGTTCCTTACGGATGCCCATAGCTGTTTGTGTCAGGAAGGGTACCAGGTTTTGAGGAACGCCGTTGGGCAGTTCTCCAATTTCCGCGCTGGGATGTGCTCCGATCGGGTTGAAGTAACGCAGGATGATGCTTTTGAAAGGAGCACCTGCATAAATAGTATCCCGGATGATCTCTTCGTTGATCTGTTTGGTATTACCATACGGTGAGAGTGCGGGTTTGATAGGTGCGTCTTCTGTGACCGGCAGAATGTCCGGTTGTCCGTATACGGTACAGGAAGAAGAGAATACGATCCCTTCGATTCCGTGTTCCGGCATCAGTTCCAACAGGTTCAGCAGGGTTACGATGTTGTTGCGGTAGTACAATAAAGGTTTTTGTACGGATTCGCCTACTGCTTTGCTGGCCGCAAAGTGAATGATTCCTTTGATGTCATTGTGTTCAGTAAAGAGTGCTTTCAATCCCTCTTTATCATTACAATCCAGCTCGGCAAACGCAGGGCGGATTCCTGTGATCTTTTCAATACCATCCAGCACTTCTGCGTTTGAGTTGGATAAGTTATCCACAATCACCACTTCATAGCCGGCATTCTGCAATTCTACTACAGTGTGTGAACCGATGTATCCGGTTCCCCCTGTCACTAATATTTTCTTTTTCATATTTATTATTTAAAGTCGTTTGCTTCTTATACTACTCCCGAGAATCCCATAAAAGCCATAGCCAGTAAACCGGCAGTGATCAGGGCGATCGGGGTGCCCTGTAATGCTTGGGGAATACGTGTCATGGCCAGTTGTTCCCGGATACCTGCAAAGATAATCAAAGCTAACGCAAATCCAATGGATGTGGAGATGGCAAATACGACTGATTCCATTAAGTTGTAATTTTTCTGAATAACCAGAATGGCTACCCCAAGGATACAACAGTTGGTGGTGATCAATGGCAAAAAGACTCCGAGCGCCTGGTATAAGGAGGGAGAGACTTTTTTCAATACAATCTCAACCATTTGTACCAGCGATGCGATGACCAGAATATAACTGATGGTTTGCATGAATCCTAATCCGAATTCATCGAGAATATATTTCTGGATCAGGAAGGTTACGATGGTAGCGATCGTTAATACAAACATGACGGCTGCGCTCATTCCAACGGCTGTATCTACTTTCTTGGAAACGCCGAGGAAGGGACAAACTCCCAGGAATTGGGCCAGTACAATGTTGTTTACAAAAACAGCGGCGATAAATATTATAATGTAATCCATATAAATCAGGCTTTACGAAGTTTGTCAATAATAGCAATCAGGTAGCCCAGTGCGATAAAGGCTCCCGGGGCTAATACAAAAATAAGTGAGCCATACTCTTCCGGCAGGAGTGTCAGGCTAAATAGTTTTCCGGTTCCGAGAAGTTCCCGGACGGCTCCCAACAGGGATAGTGCCAGGGTAAAACCAATACCGATTCCTGCTCCGTCCAGGAAAGATGGAAGCACTTTGTTTTTGGCGGCAAATGCTTCAGCCCGTCCCAATACAATACAGTTTACTACAATCAGGGGTATAAATAAGCCAAGACTTTCATAGAGCGCGGGCATATAGGCCTCCATACTCATTTGAACGACAGTCACAAAGCTGGCTATGATGACAATAAATGCCGGGATACGCACCTGGTCGGGGATCAGGCTTTTGAGTGATGAAATTACTACATTGGAACACAACAGTACAAATGTAGTGGCCAGTCCCATGGCTAATCCATTGAGGGCAGAGGAGGTGGTTCCTAAGGTCGGACACATCCCCAGTAACAATACAAATACGGGATTCTCCCTGATAATACCGTTGAGAAATACTTTCATATCATTCATCGTTTGCCTCCTTCTTCTGTTATTGTTATTTCTTCTTCTACCTGTTCAGTCGCACCGCTTTCACCGTCCGTTTGCTGGTCTGTGGCTCCGGTTTGGCCATCTGGCATGGTTGCGCCTGTAGTCGCGTCTGTTCCGGTATAAGCGCTGTATGCCTGGTTGACTGCTTCCAGGAAGGCCCGGCTGGTAATTGTTGATGCTGTGATCGCATCTACTTCACCTCCGTCTTTACTTACCCGGAGTCCTCCGCCGGCCAGCGATTTGCCCAGAATACTCTGTTGGTTCTTCTCTGTTTTAAACCACTCTTTCATCTTGGAACCGAGTCCCGGAGTTTCCGCGTGTTTTAATATTTCGTAATTAATGATTTTACCGTCTGCATCAAAGCCTACCAGAATCCGGATCTCTCCGCTGAACCCATTCATGGAGAAACTTTCCACAGCGGCTCCTACGGGTACGCCGTTTTTGATCGCCGGATAAATAGTAAGGGAATCCCCGGAAGGGAGGGCTACTTTGGTAAATTCAGCGCTGGGAGAGTTATCAAACTCAGGTGTAACCTCTTTGATCGCGTTTTCCAGTTTGATTTTTCGTGCCAGGGCAATTGGTTCCTCTGTCAATAGATTCACTCCTGCCAATAAGGCACCTGCCACGATACAAATGACTGTAAGTGACAACAACATATTGGGTAAGGTTGATTTTAATTTTGCCATACTTAGTTCCCTCCGAAATGTTTAGGTTTTACATAACTGTTAATCAATGGAGTGAATGCGTTCATGATCAGGATCGCAAATGACATACCTTCCGGATAGGCTCCGAACAGACGGATCACTGAGGTCAGCACTCCGATACCAATTGCGTAGATGATCATTCCTTTCTTCGTAAGGGGTGAGGTGACATAATCGGTCGCCATAAAGATGGCTCCCAGTAATAAACCTCCTGAGAGGATATGGGTGAGCGGATCTGCATAGGCCTGAGGATTTATTGCATGCATACTACCGGTGATGACTACTACTGTGCCGATTACATATACCGGAATGTGCCAGGTAATGATTTTTTTATATAACATATAAAGTAATCCGACCAGCAGGGCAATGGCACTGACCTCTCCGAGGCTACCACCCATTTCGCCTGTCAGCATCTGTGTCACGGAAGGTACTGCCTCTCTGTCCCAGTGAATCAGGCTTAATACGGTGGGGCCGGTTTCGCCATCCAGATAACTCAACAGTTGTCCCGGTTTTGGCCAGGTGGTCATCTGGGCCGGGAACGAGATCAACAGGAACACGCGTCCTACCAGCGCGGGATTGAAAATATTATTCCCTAACCCACCGAAGGACATCTTGCCGATGCCGATTGCGGCAGCCGCGCCAATCAGAATGATCCAAACGGGTAAATTAGAGGGTAAGTTGAAGGCGAGTAATAGACCGGTGATAAGAGCTGATCCGTCCCAGAGAGTGGGCTCTTTTTTGAATAGGAATCTTTGGATCAGAAATTCAAACAGCAGACAGGCTCCGACGGATGTCAATGTGACGACCAGGGCTCCCAGTCCGAAAAAGAACAGGGAGACGAGTAAAGCCGGGACCAGTGCTATCAATACACCGTACATATTCTTGCTGATGCTGTCACCGCTGTGAATATGGGGCGAAGGGGAGATATACAAATTATTATTTTCCATGATATTTGCTTTTATGACTTTCTGGCACGTATGATGCCCATGACAGTTCCTTTCCCTAACCGGATGTGATCTAACAACGGACGGTTAGCCGGGCAGGTGTAACTACAGGAGCCACATTCAATACAATCTACAATATTATTTTTCTCAGCTGCTTCCCAATTGGTGTATTCAGTCAGACTCATCAGGAATGTCGGGTTCAATCCCATGGGGCAAATATTCACGCATTTGGCACACCGGATGCAGTCGTATACCGGTTTGCGTTTAGCTTCCTGTTTGGTGAGGAGTAATATGCCTGAACTCCCTTTTGTGACCGGAATATCGGCAGTGACCAGGGCCTTTCCCATCATGGGACCGCCTCCGATAATCTTTCCGGTGTTTTCAGGAATGCCTCCGGCCGCTTCGATCAGGGCTCTGACAGGGGTTCCGATCCGTACCAGTAAATTGCAGGGATTGGAAACGGCTTTCCCGGTAACAGTGACTACCCGTTCTACCAGCGGTTTATTTTTCTGTACTGCTTCATATACTGCAAAGGCGGTTCCTACATTTTGCACCACAGCTCCTTCTGAAATCGGAAGGGCACCGCTTTTTACCTGGCGGCGCATCACGGCGTCAATCAGTTGTTTTTCTCCACCCTGGGGATATTGAACTTTAAGCGGCATGATTTCTATTCCGTTGAAGTCTTTTGCCAGTTGTTGGAAATGTTTGATGGCATCCGGTTTGTTGTTTTCAATACCGATCACCGCTTTGGTTACGTGGATTGCTTTCATCAGGATGGTGACCCCTGTCATGATCTCCTGGCCTTTTTCCATCATCAGCGAATGGTCGGACGTGAGATAAGGTTCACATTCCACTGCGTTGATGATCAGGATCTCCGCTTTGCTTCCCGGAGGAGGGGAGAGTTTTACCTGTGTGGGAAAGGTAGCTCCTCCTAACCCTACAATACCGGCCCCGGCGATTTTTTCGATAATCTCTTTGGAAGGGAGTCCGCATTCTCTTATATAGGTAGTGCTTCTGTCAATAGAATCTTCCCATTCATCTCCGTCCACATCAATAAAGATCGCCGGTTTTTTATACCCGCTGGCATCTGTAACTACATCAACTTTATTGACTTTTCCGGAAACGGAAGAATGAATGTTTGCCGAAACGAATCCGCCGGCTTTGGCAATAAGTGTACCTACTTTCACGATATCCCCTTTTTTTACAATAGCCTGAGCGGGGGCACCGATATGCTGGCCTAAGGGTATGATCACCTGTTCCGGTAAGTCAAGAGGTGTGATTTTTTTACCCGCTGAGAGTTTGTTTTCAGGGGGATGTATACCTCCGATACGAAATGTCCTTAGCATACTATATGATATTTTAATTTGTTTCTTCTTTTACTGCGACTGGTTTCTCTTTCTTTGGCGGGAAATTCAGTTCATGAATGGCGCCTGTCGGGCATACTCCTACGCATTTGCGGCAGAGGCGGCATTTCTGATAGTCTATGTATGCCAGGTTGTCGTTCAGTAGAATGGCTTCAAAAGGACATTCTTTCACACATTTGCCACAACCGATACAGGCGTTTGCACATGCTTTGCGGGCAATGCCTCCTTTGTCTTTGTTGACACAGCTTACGAATACACGGCGTGATTTCGGGCCTTTTTTACGAAGTTCGATAATGTTTTTCGGGCAGGCTTTTACACAGGCACCACAGGATGTACATTTGTCCTCAATCACTTCCGGCAGGCGGGTGTCGGGATTGATATGAATAGCATCAAAGGCACAGGACGTTACGCAGTCTCCAAAGCTGTAACAACCGAATGAGCATCCGGTCTCCCCTCCATATAAAGAGGCTGCGATGGTACAACTTCTGGCTCCGTCGTATTGGTTGATTTGCGGCCGGGCAGCACAGGTGCCGTTGCACCTTACCACAGCTACCATCGGATCGGCTGCGCCGGCTTCGAGTCCCAGGATCGCTGCGACTTTATCCATGCAATCTTTGCCTCCTACGGGACAGAACAGTCCCTCCAGCGTAGATGCGTTTACACACGCTGTGGCAAAAGCCGGGCACCCGGGTTTACCACAACCACCACAATTGACCCCCGGCAGTACTTCCTGTACTTCGGCTATACGCGGATCTTCATAGACTTCAAATTTCCTTGAAGCCGCATAGAGTAAGCCGGCTCCAAGCGCTCCGATTCCTCCTAATGAAATGATGGCGATTAAAATCATGATATTTTATTGGTTTAGTTTTTTTAAGGTAAAAATGAATCTGTTCTTCAATTTTTCACGGTACAGATATAAAACGCAATAATAGGGAAGTAAAATAAGTAAGGCGGTTAGCGCGTTGATACCTTCGTCCCATTGCATTACATGTCCGGTAACCAGTGCTGCTACGATCAGGATCAGGGGAATGACAAATGCTAAAAAGACGGCCTGAAGGCCTAATGAAGTTTTCCCACAAACTTCTACGTGTTCGTTTACATTAAATGTGCCGGAATGATCTGTGACTTCAATGATCTTTTCTTTTTTATCAGCAGCCGAACACATCCCTTTAGCATGGCATCCGGCACAAGCTGACTGTTGAACGATCCTGACAAAGATTGAATCGCCTTCAATCCGTTCAATGATTCCGGTGTGATTTATTTCATTGCCCATTTTTGTAATCTCGACATAGCAAAATCAGGGCAAAAGTAACTATTATTTGGTAATAATGTCAAGAATATCTCAGATATTTTGTGTAAAAATTGTCTTAAACTTACCATTTGTAATTAAAACCGAAGCTCAACAACTCGTTTACCTGAAAGTAGCTGTCGAAATCTTCTGTTTTGGTTACACTGTCGTCAAAACGTATATGCATGTAAATGCGGGTTGAGAAATGACGGGTAATAGCCAGTACCAGTGTGTTTTCAAATTCGCAAATGGCTTTTTCATAGGTGGTAAAATAATAAAGTCTGGACTGCCAGGTAATGTTAGGGGAGAAGTTCACAGTCATGTCTGTACGTATGGTGGAACCGACCTGGCTAAGTGTATTTTTGAATTCATCCGTTTCTTCGTCTTTCTGGAAACCGTGCCGTCCCAGGTCTATATCTTTCTTCCGGCTATACATGTAGGTATAAGACAGGGGAGCCAGATTGACTGTTAACTGTAAGTTTTTTCCTTTTTGCTGAAACTCTTTGAACAGGTCATATTTCATACCGACCCCCAGGTTGATACTCATCGGAGCCAGGAAGCCTGCCAGTTGTGTTTCTTTATTTTCTTCATAACTTTTTAAAAGCTGGGTACGGAATTCTCCATCTATCGTATAATACCATTTGTTGAAAGCCTGGTAACCAAAGTTACTGTAAATACGTAGGAGATCTTCTCCCACTTTGTAACGGTGTAAGGTATCTTTAGTCGCGTTATATATGCTGATCTTATCCTCCAGTTCATTGGTGAACTGGATCTTATCCCGGTTATAGTTATACTTTATATTGTTTTTTGTATATAGGTTCAGGTTACTGCTTCCCCCTTTATGCCAGTTAGGTGAAACATAATTCTGGGAAAACTGGACAGCGCTTTCAAATTGTGAAGTCCAGTACAGCCGGTCCGGTATGAATTTCGCGGGAGGAGCGATTTCGGTAACCTGTTTCTCCGGTTTGATGTTCAGGGGCAGTATGTCTGCCGGTGCTTTTTTGATCATTTCAATCTGAATGATTTCATCTGGCAGGTCTTCTTCCGTGTATTTAAAATATTGGGGTTGCCGGATTGCTATGTGGTTGTTGATCCTTTTTTGAAGGTCTATTTTTCTTCTTTCTTTTTCAAAGAATGTGGTATCCGGGTCAATTGTATTATACTTCCGGAACTTTTCAGGGAGGATCTCCGGTTTCCCGAATGTGTACTGTTTGCGGATATAGTTTCTTCTAAAAACCGGAGGAAGCAGAAACGGATTGTAGATCACTGTATCCGTGAAATTTACCACACTACTGAAATAGTTGGACGGATCCATCCGGTTGCGGGACCAGAAGAGTACTTCTTCTGAAGGGGAGATCCGTTTTTTACGCATCGCCTGTATCATGTCCGGCGTAGGTGCTGAAGGGGCATAATAATTTTTATTCTGTTGCTCCAGTTGGTAACGTATATCAAATAATTTGTCCGGATTCTGTCTCCGGGATGCCGGACGGACAGAATCCTGTGTCGCTTCATACGAAACATCTTCTGCCGGAGATGTATGTAATTCCATGTCCTGTGCGTATGATAGAGAGAGGGAAATAGTGAGTATACATAGTATATATAGAAGACGGAACAGCGTTTTCATTATTATTAATTTGTTTCGTTGATTAATTCGACCGGATTTGGTTACAAATTTACTTAAAAGGGATTATATAAGCAAGAAGTTAAGAAGTAAGAAGCAAGAAGTAAGAAATAAGAATCAAGAAGTTAAGAAGTCAAGAAGTAAAGAAATAGGAAATATATTATTCTTAACTCCTTAACTTCTTGATTTCTTAACTTCTTAACTTTTCACTACCTTTGCGGCACAAAATAAAATAAGCATGACAATTCTGATTATCCTGACGACTGTGATTGTTTCTGTGATTTGTTTCCGGCGTCCGGATTTATTATATAAACTCTCTTTTAATCCGTATCGTATGGTGCGGGATAAAGAATGGTCCCGGTTCATCACCCATGGTTTTGTGCATGCGGATATGATGCATCTGTTTGTTAATATGTTTACCCTTTATTCTTTCGGACGTTATATGGAATATACGTTTGCTGCCTGGGGATTTCCTTCCTGGCAGTTTGGAGAGTTTGAAGGTGGTTCATGGGCATTTACCGGACTTTATTTTGGAGGGTTGATCGCTTCGTCCATGCATGATCTGTTTAAATATAAGGATTATGCTATGTATAATTCGATTGGAGCATCGGGAGCCGTTTCGGCAGTCCTGTTCAGTTCTTTTGTCTTTAATCCGTGGGGGCGGATTTATCTGTTTGCTCTTATCCCGGTTCCCGGGATTGTATTTGGTTTTGTTTATTTGTTCTATTGCCAGTATATGGCAAAGAATTCCCGTGATAATATCAATCACAATGCCCATTTGTGGGGTGCTGTGTATGGATTGCTCTTTCCTATGGTATTGGATTATCGCCTTTTCTTTTATTTTATATCGAATCTGCTTCAGTTTTAATCTCCGGTTCTTCTAATGCTCCGATTTCCGGGAGGATAGTACGGGCTTCCCGGTCGCCCAGGGAATCCACATCTTTAAGTTTTCTCTGGATAGCTCTGGTACGGGTTCCTAACACTTCTTCGATCTGGTAACTGGCACTGTTGAGGTTCCGTTGGGCTTTTTCCAGCATGCCTCCCATTTTTTCAAATTCTTTTTTGACGGCACCCAGTATCGTCCAGACTTCACCGGAATGTTTTTGAATCGCCAGTGTGCGGAATCCCATTTGCAGGCTGTTCAAAATAGCCGCCAGTGTCGTGGGTCCTGTGACTACTACTTTATACGTTCGTTGTAATTCATCCAACAGGGAAGAGCGGCGTACTACTTCTGCATACATACCTTCAAACGGGAGGAACATAATGCCAAAATCCGTAGTGGCTGGTGGACAAAGATATTTTTCGGAAATATCCTTTGCCATTTTCTTAATTGTCACTTCCAGCAACTTCCCGGCTGACTCAACCTGCGCAGGTTCGCCGCTATCATAGGCATCCAGTAACTGTTCGTAAATATCTTTAGGGAATTTGGCGTCAACCGGCAGATATACGTACTCCCGCATATCATCTTTGCCAGGTAATTTTACGGCAAACTCTACCACCGCGTCGGATCCTTTGCGGGTCTTAACATTGGCTTCGTATTGTTCGGGTGCGAGGATTTGCTCCAGTAACATACTTAACTGTATTTCTCCCATAATACCCCGTGTCTTTACATTACTAAGCACTCTTTTTAATCCACCTACGTCCTGGGCCAGTGTCTGCATCTCTCCTAACCCTTTCTGCACATTTTCCAGCTGGTCGGTTACCAGCCGGAAGGATTGGGTGATTCGTTCATTTAAGGTTTTCTGGAGCTTTTCTTCGACAGTGACCCGGATCTCTTCCAGCCGCTTTTCTGTATTATCTACCAATTTTTGTTGTTTCTGGTCCATAGCGGCAAACTTTTCCCGTTGTAACTGATTAAAAGAAAGGATGCCCCGCTCGAAAGTGTCCCGGAATTCAATCATGGAGCTTGACAGTTCGTAACGGTTTTCGCGTGCTACTAACCGCCTTTCTTACCGGTTATGGCGGAAATCGTCCCGGAAATATTTTTCCATCCGT
>JAJQES010000378.1 GCA_021201565.1 Tannerellaceae bacterium | reverse complement strand
TTCCTGGACAATGGAATTAAGATCGAAAGTGTAATCGGTATCGGAGGAATTTCCATGAAATCACCTTTCGTTATGCAGACATTAGCCGATGTGCTGAATATGCCGATCAAAGTGGCAAAAGCCGAACAGGCCTGTGCATTCGGAGCCTCTATGTTCGCAGCTGTTGCCGCAGGTGTTTATTCCAAAGTGGAAGACGCACAGAAAGCGATGGGCCAGGGATTTGCAAAAGAATACTATCCGGACCACGATAACCACCTGGCTTACCAGGCACTCTATGAAAAATATACCAAATTGGGTAAATTTACAGAGAACGAACTATTTGTATAAACTCAAACCACTAAAGGAGTCGGAGATAGCAGTCGTTTCTTTTACCGGATGATAAAAGAGAAGCCCGGATCACTGAACAAATGATCAGCACATTAGTTACTTTTACATCCGGTATATATGAAGAGAATATCTATCTTTGTACAAATTTTTAATAATTCATCAAAATGAACGACATACAGTTAATGAATAAAGCAGCCGATAACATTCGTATACTGGCTGCATCCATGGTGGAAAAAGCAAATTCGGGACACCCCGGAGGAGCCATGGGGGGTGCAGACTTTATAAATGTTTTGTTTTCGGAATATTTAGTCTATGATCCTAAGAATCCGAAATGGGAAGGGCGCGACCGTTTTTTCCTGGATCCGGGACACATGTCACCTATGCTTTATGCTGTACTCTCATTGACAGGTAAATATACCATGGATGAACTTTCACAGTTCCGTCAATGGGGAAGTCCTACTCCCGGACACCCGGAAGTAGATGTGATGCGGGGGGTAGAAAACACATCGGGTCCACTGGGACAGGGACACACGTATGGAGTCGGCGCGGCGATCGCGGCTAAATTCCTGAAAGCCCGTTTAGGAGAGCAGATGAACCAAACCATTTACTCTTACATTTCAGATGGTGGAGTTCAGGAAGAAATTTCACAGGGCGCCGGACGTATAGCCGGAACACTGGGACTGGACAACCTGATCATGTTTTATGATGCGAACAATATCCAGCTTTCTACCAAAGTAAAAGAAGTGACCTGCGAAGATGTTGCTAAAAAATATGAAGCATGGAACTGGAAAGTCATTACCATCAATGGCAATGATGTGGCAGAGATCCGTAAAGCATTAGATGAAGCAAAAGCGGAAAAAGAAAGACCCACCCTGATCATTGGCAATACCATCATGGGGAAAGGAGCTGTAGGCGCAGATAACAGCAGTTACGAAGATAAAGTTTCCACACACGGGCAACCGCTGTCTGCTGCCGGGGCCTCTTATGAAGAGACTGTAAAACATTTGGGGGGCGACCCGTCTGCTCCGTTCACTATCTTCCCGGAAGTAGCTGAACTCTATGCGAAACGCACCAAAGAACTGGAAGGAATTGTTGCTGCGAAACGGGCAGAACAGGCTGCCTGGACAAAAGCGAACCCGGAACTGGCCCTTAAAATGGCAAAATGGTTCTCAGGCACCACCCCTGAAATTGACTGGTCAGCCATCGAACAGAAACCCAATCAGGCAACCCGTGCGGCATCTGCTACTGTTTTGGGAGTATTGGCCACCCAGGTTGAAAATATGATCTGTGCATCTGCCGACCTGTCCAACTCAGATAAGACCGACGGATTTTTAAAGAAAACAAAAGCTCTTACAAAAGGGGATTTCAGTGGCGCCTTCTTCCAGGCGGGCGTGTCTGAACTGACTATGGCCTGCATTTGTATTGGTATGGCGCTCCATGGAGGTGTAATTGCTGCCTGCGGAACCTTCTTTGTGTTCTCTGACTATATGAAACCGGCCGCCCGTATGGCTGCGCTAATGGAATTGCCGGTAAAATTCATCTGGACACACGACGCGTTCCGTGTAGGAGAAGACGGTCCGACCCATGAACCGGTGGAACAGGAAGCCCAGATCCGCCTGCTGGAAAAACTCAAAAATCATAAAGGACATAATTCCATGCTGGTGCTTCGTCCGGCTGACGTGACAGAGACAACAGTAGCCTGGAAAATGGCGATGGAAAACATTTCAACTCCAACCGGATTGATCCTGTCCCGTCAGAATATTACAGACCTGCCGTCAAAAGAATGCCGGTACCAGGAAGCCTTACAGGCTGAAAAAGGAGCCTACATCGTAGAAGGAGATGAGAACCCGGATATCATTCTGGTGGCTTCAGGCTCTGAGGTAGCCACACTGGTAGACGGTGCTGCAAAGCTGCGTGCCGAAGGAATAAAAGTACGGATCGTTTCCGCCCCGTCAGAAGGGCTGTTCCGTAGCCAGCCCATCGGTTACCAGGAATCTGTTATTCCAACCGGAAGCAAAGTATTCGGTTTAACGGCCGGTCTTCCGGTAACCTTACAGGGATTAGTCGGGACTAATGGCCGTGTATGGGGACTGGAATCGTTCGGATTTTCTGCACCTTACACCGTACTGGACGAAAAACTTGGTTTTACAGGTGAGAATGTGTACAAACAGGTAAAAGCATTTTTAGCATAAACTCTCTTATGCGGGACTCCGGAGGGAGTTCCCGCATATTTATTACTCTATACGGATAAACAATGAAAACGATCGGCTTAGCCTGTGACCATGCAGGATATGAACTAAAGGAGTTTGTAAAAGAGGTACTGACCTCCCGGAGCATAGGGTTTAAAGATTTTGGTACCCACTCGGCGAACAGTTGTGATTATGCGGATTTCGCACATCCATTAGCTGACGCCATTGAAAAGGGAGAACTCTATCCGGGTATTGCTATCTGTGGATCCGGAAACGGAATTAATATTACACTAAACAAACACCAGGGTATCCGTGCCGCATTATGCTGGGAAAAAGAACTTGCCGGACTGGCAAGAGCCCATAACGATGCAAACATTCTGGTCATGCCGGCCCGTTTTATCAGTAAAGAGGAAGCCACGGACATCATCGACGCCTTCTTAACAACCACATTTGAAGGCGGACGACATCAAAAAAGAATTGAAAAAATCCCGCTATAGAAACCACGGGAATAGCATGTAAAAACACTTTATGGCAACATTAGATTTTGTAGTAATTGCGATCTTTGCAGTCGCTTTAATTGGAATTATTGTATGGGTATTAAACCAAAAACAGGAAAATTCCGGTGATTATTTTCTGGGAGGACGTGATGCAACCTGGATTGCGATCGGAGCCTCTATTTTTGCTTCTAATATTGGTTCTGAACACCTGATCGGTCTGGCTGGTGCCGGAGCGTCAAGTGGTATGGCTATGGCTCACTGGGAAATCCAGGGATGGATGATATTGATCTTAGGATGGGTGTTTGTTCCTTTCTACGAACGAAGTATGGTATTGACCATGCCGGAATTTCTTGAAAGACGTTATAATAAAGAATCCCGTACGATTTTATCTGTGATCTCTTTAGTCAGTTATGTACTGACGAAAGTAGCAGTGACCGTATACGCCGGAGGATTAGTTTTCCAGCAGGTATTTGGTATTCAGGAATTATGGGGAATTGACTTTTTCTGGATCGCAGCCATCGGACTGGTAGTGATCACTGCCTTATATACTATTTTTGGTGGGATGCGCTCCGTGTTATACACCTCCGTCTTACAAACACCAATTCTGTTATTAGGTTCACTGATCATTCTGGTATTAGGATTAAAAGAAGTAGGGGGTTGGGACCAGGTACTGGCCTATTGTTCCGCCACACCTGTAAATGAATATGGCGATACGATGGTCAATCTGATCCGTAACAACAATGATCCGGATTTTCCCTGGTTAGGTGCATTAATAGGTTCTTCAATTATCGGATTCTGGTACTGGTGTACAGACCAGTTCATTGTACAGCGTGTTCTTTCGGGTAAAAACGAAAAAGAGGCGCGCCGGGGTACTATATTCGGAGCTTATCTGAAATTACTCCCTGTATTCCTGTTCCTCATTCCGGGTATGATTGCATTTGCTTTACATCAGAAAAGCCTTGCGGAAGGTTCAGAAGCATTCCTGCCATTTCTGGCGAATGGAGTACACAATGCAGATGCAGCCTTCCCGACATTGGTTGCGAAATTACTACCGGCAGGTGTAAAAGGATTGGTTGTGTGTGGGATTCTGGCCGCTCTGATGAGTTCGCTGGCTTCTCTGTTCAACTCATCGGCCATGCTTTTCACCATTGATTTCTATAAAAAATACAAACCTGAAACTCCGGAAAAACAACTGGTTGTTATCGGTCAGATTGCCACTGTTGTGATCGTAATCTTAGGTATTCTCTGGATTCCGATCATGCGTAGTGTGGGAGATGTGCTGTACACCTACCTGCAGGATGTTCAGTCCGTCCTGGCGCCCGGTATTGCTGCGGCATTCCTGATGGGTATCTGCTGGAAACGGACTTCCGCTAAAGGGGGTATGTGGGGACTCTTATCAGGTTTCATTATCGGTATGACCCGGTTGGGAGCAAAAGTATACTACACAACCGTAGGAATAGATGCAGGTGACTCCCTGTTTAAATCTCTGTTCTTTGATATGAACTGGTTGTTCTTCTGCGGTTGGATGTTATTGTTCTGTATTTTGGTTGTCGTTCTGGTCAGCTATGCAACAGAAGCACCTTCTGCCGAGAAGATCCAGGGCCTCGTATTCGGTACGGCCACTGCAGAACAAAAAGCAGCGACCCGCGCCAGCTGGAATAAATGGGATATAATTCATTCCCTGATCATTTTGGGTATTACTGTCGCATTCTATATTTACTTCTGGTAAAAGCAATTGACAATTGACAATGGATAATTGACAATTCTAAGAATAACTCTTAATTGTCAATTGTGCATTGTCAATTGTCAATTTTTATTCGTCGTCCCCCATGTGAGTGGCGTCACAAAAAGGTTTGTTTTTACTTTTTCCACAGCAACACAGCGTCACCCGGTTACGAACCGGATAACACGTACCGTCCGCATCTTCAATCTCGATGCCGCCTTTTACCCATAGCGGACCTTTTTCCGGTGCCAGGGGGTCAACTAACAGGCTGATTTCCTTCAGCAGATAAGGTTCAATTCTATTCCCCTCCTTGGTAACCATCGTAAGGCGCCCACTGGGACAATAGGTGCAATGATGCCGGACAATATCCACCGCTTCCGGATTCTCTGCTGTACCTACCAGATTCCAGGTACCACTTTTCGTATCACAAAAGCGGGCCACTGCACACAGGTCTTCCGCATCTAACAGATCCATCTGTTTGCCCGGAATGAATTTAGCCATTTCATCGTATGTTTTATGACTGGCCGTTTCCGTTCCATCAAACCCGTTTATATGTGCTCCGTCGCAATACGGTTTTTTCTGACTCAACCCACATCTGCATAAACAATAACTTTCCTTTCCGGGATACTGTTGTACTTTTTCATACTCCAGGGCAAACCCACGATGATTTGTGATATACTTCAGCTCATCCAGACAAACAGCCCCCGTCACCTGGTAGGGGCCATCCTTCAACACCTTCACCTTCTTGACATCTTCCATCTCTTTTTATTCTTACACATAAGCCACATCCAGCACCTGCGGATGTTTCTTAAAATAGCTTTTCACAAAAGGACATAGAGGAATTATTTTTTTCTGATTTTCACGGGCATAATCAATAGCATATAAAATAAGAGCAGTGCCATACCCTTTACCATTATACTCATCGTCCACCTCAGTATGATCAATAATAAAACACTCTTCATCCATACACTGGTAGGTCATTATTCCGACAACCCGTCCCTCCTCAGAAAGAGAAAAGACTCCTCTTGATTTTTTGCTGGTGTGTGTAATATCCATCGTATTCAATCTTAAATTTTAGTACTGTTAGCTCTGTTCAGAGTGATTATTTAACAGCGAAAAGGAGTAGAATGTTTCAGAACTATTAGGATTCTGGTTTGTTCTATTATTCCAGTCAAACCAGACAATACGATCGTAATTATTTTAGTAAATATGCAAATCAACAACCGCGAACTTAGCTGGCTATCATTCAATGAACGGGTCTTACAGGAGGCGCAGGATAAAACAGTTCCCTTAATCCAGCGTCTGCGTTTTCTGGGGATCTTTTCCAATAACCAGGATGAATTTATTAAAGTCAGAGTCGCCAATCTGATCCGGATGAATAGTCTGAAAGGAGAAAAAACCATCAAAACAGTAGAAGGCTATCCGGTACAGGACATTCTGGAACAGGTACATGCCCGCATGGAAAAAAGTGAACAACTGTTCTCCCGTACATACAGAGAAATTCTCGCTGAAATGGAGAAAAACAACCTGTTTGTTCTGAACGAGAAACAACTGACCAAAAGACAAATCACCTTTTGCCGGGACTATTTTTCACGGGAGATCAATCCGCTGATCGTTCCTTTGCTGGTCCGGAAATCAACAAAACTACCTTTCCTTAGTGATAAATACATCTATCATGCGGTACGGATGCAGATTGCCCATGCCAAACACCCACGCTTTGCGATTATCCGGATGCCGGTGAACTCACGGTCTCCACGTTTTATTGAATTACCCTCTACCCGGGCCCGGAAAGAGATCATTTTCATTGATGACATTATCCGGTTGTGCCTGGATAAGATCTTTTTTATGTTCCATTATGAAGCGATCTCTGCCCACACATTTAAACTTATCCGGGATGCACAACTGACCGTAGACGATGATATCACAAAAAGCCTGATGGAAAAGATGGAAGAAGGACTTGAAAGCCGTATGCACGGAGACCCGGTCCGGTTGATCTACGATAAAACAATGCCCGGCGATCTATTAGAGATCCTGATCAGTAAGTTGAAACTAAATCATTTTCAGACACAGGCCGGCGGACGGTATCACATGTTGAAACATTTGATGCAATTTCCGGTAGTAGATGAAAAGTTTGAATACGAATCACTCCCGGCGTTGCCCCACCCCGATCTGACTCCCTTCTCCAGTATTCTGGAAGTCATCCGGGAAAAAGATATTTTCTTTAATTTCCCTTACCACACTTTTGATCACGTAATCGACTTATTACGGGAAGCCGCGATAGACCCCAAAGTAGAAAAAATATGCATGACTTTATATCGCACAGCTGAGCGGTCCAAAGTTATCAATGTATTGATCAGTGCAGCTGAAAATGGGAAAGAGGTCATTGTAATGGAAGAGTTAATGGCACGCTTTGACGAAGAACAAAATGTGGAAAACTCCGAAAAACTACTCAAAGCAGGCATCAAAGTGATCCATGGATTCAAGGGGCTGAAAATACATGCCAAACTGATTTACATTGAACGGAAAGAAAAAAGGGAAGTGAAAGGGTATGCCTATATAGGAACCGGCAACTTCAATGAAACAACAGCACGTTTATATACGGACTTCGGCCTGTTAACTTACGATGCGGAAATTACACAGGATGTAAAAACAGTATTTGACTTTCTGGTCAATCCTCATAAACAGGTTCATTACAAACAGCTGATCGTTTCGCCTTATTATATGCGTGATACATTTGAAAAAGCCATCCGGAACGAAATCAAAAACAGCCGGAAAGGAAAAGAGGCCTGGATTTATGCCAAAATGAACAGCCTGACAGATGTAGAGATCATCCGCTTATTAGGAAAAGCTGCCGAGGCAGGCGTGAAAATTAAATTAATTATCCGGGGAGCCTGTTGCCTGCAACCGGAACCCGCCCGGGAAAACTCCCCGATGAAAGCGATTAGCATTGTGGATAAATATCTGGAACATGCCCGGATGATTATGTTCCATAACGGAGGAGACGAAAAGGTGTACATTCTGAGTGCTGACTGGATGACCCGGAATCTGGATAACCGGATCGAAGCCGCAGTACCTGTGCATGCCCCGGAGATCCGGGAAACCATCTGGGATGTATTTAAAATCCAATGGAATGATACAGTCAAAGCACGCGATCTGGCTTACCAGGATGAAAACAGATATACCACAAAAGGCAATAAACCCGCCTGCCGCTCCCAGGAAGCATTGTATGAATATTACAAAAATAAGATATGATGAAAAAAGAGTTTCTAAAAAAGATTATAGCCACTCCTGGTGAGAAACACCAGGTCAGTGATTTTAGTGCAAACCGGACAGGGAAAATGAGCCGTGATGAAGCGAACATCCTGTTACGGGAAAATGTAGAAAAGCTGGCAGAATTGCAGGATAAACTATATGCGCAGGATCAATACGCCATCCTGGCAGTCTTTCAGGGAATGGACGGGGCCGGCAAAGACGGAACAATCAAAAACGTAATGTCAGGTATTAATCCGCATGGATGCCAGGTCTTTTCATTTAAACAACCCTCTTCTGAGGATCTGGACCACGACTACCTGTGGCGCATTAGTAAATGCCTGCCGGAACGGGGCCGGATCGGTATCTTCAACCGCTCGCATTACGAAGATGTACTGGTGACCAAAGTACATCCGGAGATCCTTTTAAAAAATAAGTTACCGGATATCCGGACGGAAAAAGACATTACCGAAAAATTCTGGAAAAAGCGTTACAAACAAATCAATAACTTTGAAGAATACCTGGTAGAAAACGGTATTATTGTGATCAAATTTTTCCTGAATGTATCGCAGGCAGAACAAAAAAAGAGATTTATCAGCCGGCTGAAAGAAGATGCCAAGAACTGGAAATTCTCCTCTTCGGACTTTGAAGAAAGCCTGCACTGGGACAAATACATGAAAGTCTATTCCGATGTACTTAGTTATACATCCACCCCACACGCCCCCTGGCATGTGATCCCGGCGGACAATAAATGGTTTATGCGTTACCTGGTAGGACAGATCATTTGTGACAAAGTCGCCGCTCTCAAACCGGATTATCCCACAGTCACCCCGCAATTAAACGAAGAACTTGAAAAATACAAAGAACTACTCTTAAAAGAAAGCAAAACAAAAAAGCAGGAACAGGATTAGTCTCCATCCTCTTCCCCTCTCTTGTTTTTAAGGCGTAGCATTTCGTAGGTGGTGTTGTAGGTAAGGCGGCAGAAGAAGGAACGAAGAAAGGCAAAGAGCATTTGCCGGCGGTTGAATTTCTCTTTGCGGTGAATGGTATCGATCAGTTCTATAAAGTGCATCACAAGGATAGGGTCCTGGACCTCGTAGCGAAGGTCCTCAAGGACGGTGTTTTCAAAGAGATAATCCAGATACTTTTGTGGGTTCCGTTTGATAAGACATCGAAGGAAAGTCTGCTGGCTGCGGCTAAGGGTGGTCCAACCGCAAAGGGAGCTTTGGAACATCCTCCGCTCGTAAAAGAGCTGCTCTTCCTTAGGAAGGCTTTTAAGGCGGTGGTTGTAGTTTCTAACCGAAGGGTACAATTCTACGAAAAACTCCCGCATCATCTGGTTGGCATTTTCTTTACTCTTTGTCTTTTGGTTTCTCCTGGCCGGTTTCTTTTTCATACATGTATTTATTTAAACCACCCCTTTTTTGAGGTTTTCTTTTTGACGTTATTTCTTTATTTTCTTAGTTTTTCTATCTTTCTGCTGGTTTTTGAGCCTTTAGGCGAACACCCCCTTTTTCTTCTTCCGAGGGTTTAGAAAAGACCCAAATTTGAGTACGGTCTACTCTATGAAAAGAGTAGGCCTACTGCGCGCCACGACAAGGCCATCTCGTTGGAAAGAGTAGGCGTTCTGGTGGCACTGACAAGGCCTACTGATGGCAATGAGACGGCCTTCTCGTTTTATAGTCCTTCCCATGGCTTAAAAAAGAGAAGAAAGAAGGGGCAAAAAAGGACAAAAACAGCCTCTTTTTTGGCTGGTTGCTCTTTTTGTAAGAACTTTCAGAAACTATCCTTTTGAGACCAAAACCTCCGTGTTTGCTATCCCGGATTTTCTTCTTCCGGCTCTGGAGGTTCTCCTTTTGCTATCCAAATGCTTTTCTATTCCTTCCAAAAGCGACAAAGTGAAAAAGGGAAACTCCGTAAGAAGCCCATATTTAAAACCTTCCCCTACAAAGCCCCGGAAAACGGCCGCCATAGGAGACTTAGTTGACAAAAAGACAGAGAAGTCCCTCCCAACCTCCCCGAAGGGGAGGAGATAGCAATTTGTCACATTCCACCTGCTGCACATGCTGGCGCGGAACTCCGCTTCCGTGCCTTAGCGTATCAGGACACGGAATCAAAATTCCGCGCCAGCGGTGAATTCCGCGCCAGCGGTGGTAGGCCAGCGGTAGCCAGCGGTTTCAAAGAAGCTCCCCCTTCGGGGGAGTTGAGGGGGCTTCCCCTCACTGGCGGAAGAGTACCGTGTAACGTAACCGGCCGGCTGCCAGGATCAATTCTCCCTCACGGGTGGCCCCGGTATTTTGACCGGCTGTCAGCGTAAAGGTCTGCGTACCGGCTCCCGTGCTACCTGTTATAGCGGATATCCAGGAGGGAGAGGTAAGCACTTCATATCCTGTGGGATAATTGGTATAAATAACAAATGTCCGGCCTGTCTCTCCGGCAGGGTTGAGGTCGAAATAGCCGCTTTGGGCATTCGTACCGAGCATATACTGGTCATCAAACATCATATCAGAGATGTCCCCCGGATTGTAGCTGATTGTCTGGTATTTCAGCCGGTCATTTGTATTTACCCCATACGAATTCAACGCTTCTTCCAGGGTCTTGTAACCGGCACGGTTGGCCGCGGTGACCTCAACCTGGTACAGGGTATTGCGCAGCAGCGGCATATAGGTACCCGCAGTTCCTCCCGAACCGGCCGGATTTCCATCATACACAAAATCCACCCGGTAAAAGCAGGCAGAGGTTTCCCCGTCGAAATAACCTTCTATTATCAGGCAGGGAGAGGTGGATAAACTATTCTCGGCGGCCCGGGCGGCTTCAAACGTATAAATTTCACCGGTATAAGCCGCTGTGGACGTTGTGGCTCCGGTAACCGGATACCGGAGCGCCAGGGCGCTTCCTTCCTGTTTACCCGGTGAACCGGGAACATACGGGGCGACCGTACCCGGAGCGATATATCCGACCGTATTGTAATTACAAAGATGCACTGCCGATAACCGGAACGTATGTACCGGATTATTCCCCAGATCCACCGAAACATCTATACGTGCCAGCATCCGGGTCAATACGATATGTTCGACGGTCATTTCCGGTTGTATGGTTATTTTCCCGGATTCCCCATACATAGGGACAGGGGTGTAGGTACCACTCCCATCGGCCGGCCATTTATCCGTACCGGCCGGCAGGGCATATTTTAATGCCTCTAATACCACTGCTTTGGAATCAGTGGCAGAAAAAGAAGCTAATTGTGCTTTGAGGCTTTCCCCCGGATTGGCTAAGATAGCAAGATTATAGTCCGTATCACTATCCAGCGCAACGCGGAATTCAGCGGTATAGGGACTACCGGCAGACATTGTAACTGCCGCCGGCACTTTGTAACAGGCAAACCATTCATGCTGGGAAGCATCTATGGTAAAGGCCAGCACAATGACCTCTTTTACCTCATACTCTTTCCATCCGTCCATGCTCCGGGTAACGGGCAGGTCCGGTGCCGGAATCCTCAGTACAAAATTTACCTCCTTCTCCTCACTTTTTTCCATAAAGGGGCCGGAGTCATCCGTACAACCGCCCGCTGTCAGAAGAAAAAAGCATCCAAGAACAGAAAGGCACAAAGGAATTTTTATAACAGGAAACCGTTTCATATCCGTTTTTTTATCATCTGTTTATTACATATTATTCTCCCACCCGGCAACGCACAGAATAACCGACTGACCGGTAATCTGAGACACGAGTAATAGTAGAGCCTGTGGCACCGCCGGAGAATTGGAAGGCTGAAGAACGATAACCAGCGTCAGTATTACCAGACCGAACTGTCCCACTATTGCCTGGCTGTAGAATACCATAATTAAGTTCACGACCACCTGCCGCCGGATAATATCCTCCATGACTCGCTGCAGTACGCCCGTTATTAGTCCAGGGAAAATTACTGGTATTCAATGTATCCCAATCGTTTCTTTGCGGAACACGATAGCCAACCGGACAAGGATCAAAAGGCATTTTATCTCCTACCTTTCCTATCCACAAATAATCATTCTGAAATTTTAACCTCTCGGCAGTGGTAGTAGCTTTTATGGTATACCAATCCATGGCATAATTACGACTTGGATTTGTAATATCATAATAAAAAGTAAACGGATTCCGAATGGAAAGAGCCAGATTATTTTCATCCACGATCTGTTGGTAAGGACTACCATGTCTATCCACTCCATACACCATACCGCCGGCTCCGTTATAACTCGCTTTAGCTGTAGAAGTATAGGCAGCAAAAACATTGGCTCCCGGAAAAGGATCTTTTCGCCCCCATTGATACAGTAGCCCTATGGCTCCCACATTTCCGGCTGTATTATTGATGGCTCCCAGGTGTCTGTCCATCCATCCGTTCAGCACTCCGGGAGCAGTAGCGGGTTTCCAGATATGCCAGGACCATACCGTGGTGCCACCGGCCTGCAAGGCTACCACCACATTACCGGCAGAGGCACTGAGGGAACCAATCGTTATCACATCCGTACTGCTGTTATAGGAAATATTGGCATCCGATATCAAACCATTCACATCCTGCCAGAGCACTTTGGCAGAAAGTGTTCCCATAGCCGAAACATCCCCTAACGGACCGCTAACCCCATCTCCATACTTCCAGACGGCATACGCCTTCCGGTAGGCCGAAGGAATGCTAAGAGAACCTGTACTGGTGGTCACCAGGCAATTGGATACGCTATTGGATCCATTTTCCATATTGACCACCGGATATATTTTATCGGGATAATTTCCCTCCGGGTCATGGAACGTGACGAACGCCTCGCGATAGAGCAAATGATCATTCGTATGGGCAAGGGAAAAGCTACACCCGGTTGTAGTACCGGCCGCCCCCCCTGAAGTAAACGTCTGCGACGAAAGGATGCTATTGGCATCCGTAACCGTTGCCGTCCAGGAAGCGATGCTGGTAATGGACGGCGCATTGCCATTGGCTGTATTATAGGTCCTTCCATTCGTATAATAGATCTGGTGATTCGTCCACTCCAGCCACGCATTCTGACTTTGCGTGGCTGAAAGGGTATACACTAATTCTCCTCCCGCGCCGCCTACGGTAACGGTTACCGTAGCCGAACGGGCTACCCCGGTTGTATTTTCAGCAGCCGTCGCTGTGAAAGTACCGGATTGGGTTCCCGGGGTAAAAGCGGAGAGAGTGAGCCAGCTTTCAGAGGAGGTAACACCGGTAATCCCTGAGGGATGGTCCGTGGATAGATTTACAATATGGGATGCAGCCTCCTGATCATATAACAACCGGTTGCGCCCAATACTAAAAGTATATTGACCATCAAAAATAATATTGTGTATGGCTAAATTCCAGGGTGTCACTGTGGCTTTCATATTTACCTGTACCCGCTTAAAAGCATCCTCTTCCGAATCTTCTCCCTCGCCCTCTACCGAGGTAATCGTCACCTGGTAACAATGGTTTCTTAGCAGGGCCACATAATCGCCCTCTTTTTCGATAAAGTCAATCCGGTAGTAACTATTCTTTGTACTTCCGTTGTATTTCCCTTCGATCACCAGACAGGTATTGGCCAGATGTCCTGATGGGCTTCCTTTGGCCGCTTCAAAGGTGTAAATGCTATCGCCGGCCGCATACCTTAGCGGCCCTTTGGTATTGGCATCCCCCGTAAGAGAGGGAGCCGGGACAGGACCTGTGGCCATCCCACCGGGGACCAGATAGCCTTCCTCTTGAAAGTTATAGAGGTAAACGCCCGTAAAGGTAAACTGCTGGTCGGAAATAGCTGCTGATTTTTCTACTTTGATTTTTGCCAGCATCCGTAAAAGGGGGATCACCACTGAGCGCATATCTGTCACACCGGCTACCGGGCTCATGGTTACTTTTCCCCACATCGGCACCCGGTCCTGTTCTATCCGCCAGCCGGAAGCGGCGTTTGTAAAAGGTTTGGCAAGAAGAAGGGCTTGCTGCAAACTCGTTTTCGTTTCAGTGCCATCTGTGGGAATCCCTCCGGGATAGAGTTCTGCCACCCGGCTCTTCGCATTGGCCAGCACAAAGAACTCCTGGGCGCCTACTTTAAGAGGGACTTTGACCGTCAGTTGTCCCTCGGTATCTGAAAGAGTGATTTCCGTTGCTTCACTAAGATACCGGAATTCCCCGCCGGCAGGATCAAACGAGAAAAACAGAAGATCTTCGATGGTTTCATCCGTCGGATCTGCTGCGTCCAATGCGCGGGCTCCTTCTAAGCTAATCCTGAGCGTATATTCCGTATCCGGCGAAAAGGTCCTGTTTTGAAAGGGTTCATCCACACAGCTAAAGAGGAAGAGACAGAAGAAAACCAAAGCCCCTCCTAACCTCCCCCTGCGGGAGGAACCAGTTAATACGATCTTATATCCTGCCATTTGCCTTTTCATTCTATACTACTTTCCTTATTTATATTCACATCCATTCTTTTCCCCTCCCTTCCGGGGAGGCCGGGTGGGACTTCAAAACCCCGGGTCTATCTCCGTTACGTCCCACTGTGGGAAAGAGACTTCTACCAATACGCCGTTGGAATAGATAAACAGAATCTCTATGGTAAGAGCCGCTCCATCTTCGGGCAGAATCTCTTCCTTTCTGAGCACTTCTTCCAAAAAGATACTATCCGCACGGCCTGTCACGGGGTTTTCCACTTCGATCCGGATGGGTGTATCACCGTCAAAATGAGGAACCCGGAAAGAGCTAAAAAAGAGTTCTTCCTCTTCCCGCTCTGTGATAAGAGGTGTTTTCTGATAAGAAGTACTCTCCGTGGTGGGTTCTAAGTGCAGGTCATAGCCTGCGGCCACATCCACCAGACGGATTTCCGGACCCTCTTCTTCCTCCATTCCTTTTACGTAGACATGTATCCGGTGAAAGGCAGGAAGGAAAGAGAGGGTATGGACATTGTCTTTATTCTCAATAACCTCTACATAATAGTTCTCATAGTCCCTTGAACGGCTCTCTTCTTTAAAGGGGGCATAAAAAAGCCCCTTTTCTTCCGGATAGAGCACCTCTATCTCTTCAAAATGGCTACCGGTTTGCGCACGGGTGACCAATCCCTCCTCCGGCATATTTCCAAGCGCCACCACAAAATAGTCTCCGGCATCTACCGGCAGGGTGATGGTTCCGGTTTCACCGAATCCGGCGACTTCCACACTGTAGATCTGATACAAAAGTGAATCACTGTCAAAAAGAAGCACCTGCACATCTTCGATCTTTTCTTCCGTTTCTTTTTCCAATACCAATGTGAGCGATAAAGAGGTAGAAGGAATCTCCTCACAAAGGCTCAGGTCTTCACGCATACAGGAAGAGAAGAAAAGGAAGAGTGAACAGTAAATAGCGAATAATGCCACGGCCCTGTGGCCGTAGGGCTTTAGTATCTTTACCAGATAACTACCTAATATAAGAGTCATATATTGTTTTTGCTTTTTCACTGTTTACTACTTACTGTTCACTACTTACTACTTACTGCACCAAAGGAGATCAGAATCCGCCCACTACATCAATAACTTCCCAGGGCATAATAGAGATTTCCACATATACGCTGAATTCATCTTCGTCCGGTGTTTTTTCTTCCGGCAATTCATCCAGGTCCTGGTCGGTAAAGGTCAGATCCGCGATGCGGTAGATCTTTCCGCCGTGGATTTGCTGTTCCTGATTGGTCACTAAATATTTGGTGACCGTCAGATAGGCTTCTCCGTCAACGGTTGTTTTACTGTTGGGCACTTTGGTACCTCCCACCGTTACATCCGTCAGGTGAAGCACGATGTGAGGCACTGCTGTTGTATTGGCAAATACGTTATAGGCCCACGCGTCATTGACAGGAGTTACGGAATAACTGGTAGCTGGTGCATTTATGGTAGCTTGCTGACCTACTTCATCAAATAACAGATATTCCCAGGTAGCCGGATAACCCGCTCCTTTGATATACTGGGTATGATCTTTTTTGAAATTGTAGAAAGAAGAGGTATTGGTAGAGCGGCCGTCTACATTTACTTCGTAATAGAAGTTGTTGATATAAATACCGGACAGGGTATAGCCATCCACGCCAGTGGTGGCGGTCACTTTTTTCAGCTCCAGACGGGCAATCAGCGGCCATACATCGAAAATAGCCTCTTTATCGGCACCGGTAGCCGTTTTAATAGCATTACTGGCATCCACAATATCTCCCTCACCAAAAAGAGTGGCATTGGCTACCCCATAGGAAGGAGCGTCTGCCTGGTCAGTAAGGTCAGTTGTTTCTTTCAGTACATCGGCGAATTTGGCCGGTACCGGCGACACCTGGTGATTTCCCAGAATATACACTTTCGTTGCCAGATCCTGTACAGCAGGGAACACCACACCACTTTTGAGCTGGCCGACCGTTACAGAGGTACCCCCCTGGGCTGTGGAAGTAATATCCACTGCTTCTACAATATTATCACTGGCATCCACAAAGAAGAGCTGGCCGCTGCTAAAGGTAACGGCTGTCCCATCCTGTACCTGGCCGGCATCTGCCCGGCTTCCTTCATTGACCCCCTGGGAGAATTTAATAAACAATCCATCCTGTACCTCATCCGGATCCACGCCGGGTGTTTGTCCGTCTTCCTTATTACAGGCACTTAGTGCCGAAAGTAAGATCGCACTTGCAAAAAATAAACTTTTAATTTTCATACTTTAATTAATTAAGTTAGTAAATAAA
>JAJQES010000096.1 GCA_021201565.1 Tannerellaceae bacterium | reverse complement strand
TATAGGTAGTTAGTAGCTGGTAGTTAGTAATTAGTAGAATATTTTAAGTATATAAAAAATCTACCAACTACTAACTACCAACTACTAACTACTTTTTAAATAGAAGAAAATGAGCAAAACATTATTTGAGAAGATCTGGGAAAAACATGTGGTTGACACATTAGCCGATGGAACGATCCAGCTGTATATTGACCGTTTGTATTGTCATGAAGTAACCAGTCCGCAGGCGTTTGCGGGGCTTCGTGAGCGTGGTTTGCAGGCGTTTCGTCCGAAACAGATCACCTGTATGCCGGACCATAATATCCCGACGCTTAACCAGGATAAGCCTATTACGGATCCGGTTTCTAAAAATCAGGTGGATACACTTGAAAAGAACGCGAAAGATTTCGGGTTAACCTATTATGGACTGAATCATCCGAAAAATGGGATTATACATGTTGTTGGACCGGAAACCGGGCTGACTCAACCGGGTATGACAATTGTATGTGGAGACTCACATACGTCTACCCACGGAGCGATGGGTGCCATTGCATTTGGGATCGGTACCAGTGAAGTCGAAATGACACTGGCGACCCAGTGTATCATGCAGCGTAAACCCAAAACCATGCGGATTACAGTAAATGGTACGTTAAAACCCGGCGTGACTGCTAAAGATATTGCTCTTTATATTATCAGCCGGATGACAACCGGGGGAGCTACCGGATATTTTGTAGAATATGCCGGGGAGGCGATCCGGAATACAACGATGGAAGACCGGCTAACAATTTGTAATCTATCCATTGAAATGGGGGCCCGTGGCGGAATGATCGCTCCGGACCAGGTGACATTTGATTACCTGAAAGACCGTGAGTTTGCTCCCCGTGGTGAAGAGTGGGAAACATCCCTGGCGTACTGGCGTACTCTTTATACGGACCCGGATGCGGCATTTGATAAAGAGATCGTATTTGACGCCGCAGATATTGAACCGATGATCACGTATGGAACCAACCCGGGAATGGGAATGGGAGTCCGGGACAATATTCCTACCCTGGAAAGTATAGATGAAGCCGGACGGGTTTCTTATGAAAAGTCTCTGGAATATATGGGCTTTAAAGCAGGGGAAAGTGTCCTGGGTAAAAAGATTGATTATGTCTTTTTGGGAAGTTGTACCAACGGCCGTATTGAGGACTTCCGGGCTTTTGCTTCTCTGGTGAAAGGAAAGAAAAAAGCGGACCATGTGATTGCATGGTTGGTTCCCGGTAGCTGGATGGTGGAAAAACAGATCCGTGCCGAAGGAATAGATAAAGTACTGGAAGAGGCCGGATTTGAATTGCGCCAGCCGGGATGTTCCGCTTGTCTGGCCATGAATGAAGATAAAGTTCCGGCCGGTAAATATGCCGTCTCTACTTCTAACCGGAATTTTGAAGGTCGCCAGGGTCCGGGTGCCCGCACCATTCTGGCCGGTCCATTAGTAGCCGCAGCCGCAGCTGTTACAGGAGTAATCACGGATCCGAGAGAGCTATAAGCCCCTCCTAACCTCCCCAAAGGAGAGGAATAAGAGATAATAGTTTCTGTTAAACCAAATATTAATCAACAATAACGGCCTAAAAAGCTCCCCTCTGGGGGAGTTGAGGGGGCTTTTAATAGTAAAAGCAATGAAAGAAAAAATCAATATAATTACTTCTACCTGCGTTCCTCTTCCATTAGAGAATGTGGATACGGACCAGATTATTCCGGCCCGCTTTTTGAAAGCAACTACCCGTGAAGGGTTTGGTGATAATTTGTTTCGTGACTGGCGTTACGGCAAAGAAGGTACCCCCAATCCGGATTTTGTATTAAACCTGGATACATATTCAGGCGAGATACTGGTAGCCGGAAAGAATTTCGGAAGTGGAAGTAGCCGTGAACATGCAGCCTGGGCCATTACCGGATATGGATTCCGTGTAGTAGTCAGCAGTTTTTTTGCGGATATCTTTAAAAATAACTCTATGAATAACGGTCTTTTACCTGTGGTGGTCACTCCGGAATTCCTGGCTGAAACATTTGCTTCCATTGAAGCAGACCCGGCAACTACCCTGACTGTGGATCTGCCGAACCAGACCATTACCAATAACGCGACCGGAAAAACCGAATCCTTTGAGATTAATGCTTATAAGAAAGATTGTTTAATAAACGGTCTCGACGATATTGATTATCTGCTGGCAAATAAACAAAAAATTGAAATGTATGAACTAAAAGCACACAGATGAAACAGATCACCACAGATTATATTTTTCATAAAGCTGTAGATAAACTTTGCGAACAGCATGAGTTACAGCTTATAAATTATCTGAAAGCAACTTTAATAGAGGTCGGACTTTTATTAAATTTCAGAGAAAAACCTCAAGTGAGACGAAAAATATTTACAAATGACAAAAAACAAAATCTGCGGTCATCTGTCTGATCTGTGTTATCTGTGTGCTTTTATAAATGTTAATAGCTAAAATAGCTTATGATAGAGATAATGGATACCACCCTGCGTGACGGGGAACAGACATCAGGAGTCTCTTTTGCCTCCAATGAGAAGCTCAGTATTGCCCAGGTATTGCTGGGTGAATTGGGGGTGAACCGGCTTGAAATTGCCTCTGCCCGGGTTTCTGACGGCGAATATGATGCGGTCAAACGGATTTCCCAGTGGGCACAGCGGACAGGTAACATTGATAAGTTGGAGGTACTGGGCTTTGTAGATGGGGAAACCTCTCTGAACTGGATTCAACATGCCGGCTGCAAAGTGGTCAATTTGCTTTGTAAAGGTTCTTATAAGCATGTTACCGAACAGCTTCGGAAAACTCCTGAGCAACATCTTGAAGATATTTCCCGGGTGATTGCGAAAGCACAGGAAAAGGGTATTGCTGTAAATATCTATCTGGAAGACTGGTCAAACGGTATTAAGAATTCACCGGAATATGTATTCCGGATGATGGATGGATTGAAGGATCTTCCTATCCGGCGTTTTATGCTTCCGGATACATTAGGCATTCTGAATCCTCAAAACACGTTTGACTATTGCCGGACAATGGTAGAACAGTATCCGGATATTCACTTTGATTTCCATGCCCATAATGATTACGACCTGGCGGTTGCGAATGTTTTCTCTGCGGTCCGGGCCGGTATTCATGGAATTCATACTACAGTAAATGGCCTGGGGGAACGGGCCGGGAATGCCCCGCTTAGCAGTGTGCTGGCCGTGCTGAAAGATCAGTTAGGAGTAGAAACTTCCCTGAAAGAAGAAAAGATCAATCGTGTGAGTAAACTGGTTGAGACGTATTCAGGTATTCATGTGGCTCCCAATAAACCTATTGTAGGGGAACACGTGTTTACCCAATGTGCCGGAGTGCATGCCGACGGGGATAATAAGAACAATCTGTATTACAATGATCTCCTGCCGGAACGTTTTGGACGGATACGGGAATACGCATTAGGTAAAACTTCCGGAAAAGCCAATATACAAAAAAATCTGGAAACACTGGGCATTGAGCTGGATGAAGATTCTATGCGTAAAGTAACCACCCGGATCATTGAGCTGGGAGATAAAAAGGAAATGGTCACTCCGGAAGATTTGCCTTACATCATCAGTGATGTGCTCAAACAGGATACAATGGCAGATGAAAAGATCCGCATACTAAATTATTCTTTATCTTTGACGCAGGGTTTACGCCCGGTTGCTACCGTAAAGATAGAGATCAACGGTGAGGCGTATGAAAAGTCTGCTTCCGGAGACGGGCAGTATGATGCGTTTGTAAGGGCTCTCAGAAGAATCTATACGGATCTGGGCCGGCCTTTCCCTATGCTGACCAACTACTCTGTTTCTATCCCTCCGGGTGGACGTACGGATGCATTTGTACAGACCATTATCAGCTGGAATTATGCCGGAGTGGATTTTAAGACCCGGGGACTGGATGCTGACCAGACAGAAGCAGCTATCAAAGCAACCATTAAGATGTTGAATAAGATAGAAAACTAACAGACCGGATGGTTTACCGGTCAAAAAAATAAATGGTATGAATAAGCGTTTAACTATTGCGCTAGTGGCGCACGATAACCGGAAAGCGGATATGGTAGAATGGGCTGTGCATAATGCCGAATTTTTATCACCACATCATCTCGTATGTACCGGTACAACCGGAGGACTCATTCTGAATGCGTTTGAAGAGCGGGGTATATCAGTCGATATGACCCGGATGAATTCCGGACCCTTAGGCGGGGATGCGGAGATTGCGGCCATGGTTGTCCGTAAAGAAGTTGATCTGGCTATCTTCCTGATTGACGACCTGAATGCGCAGCCTCACGAAGCGGATATCCAGATGTTGCTCCGTCAATGCCGCGTACACAATGTGCCCATTGCCTGTAACCGGTATAGTGCCGACCTGATGCTTACAAGTACCTTATGGGATGATGATTCATATATCCCTATGGAACCCAAATATGTCTATTTTAATCGGAATTAATCAACAATACGGAAGTTAATTCTGGTAGTTAGTAGTTGGTAGTTGGTAGTTAGTAGAAAACTCTTTCTAAAGTGGATATATTCTACTAACTACCAACTACTAACTACCAACTACTATGAAGTGAAACTTCATAAATAACAAACTATAATGAACTTAAATATTGCAGTACTTCCGGGAGATGGAATCGGACCTGAGATTGTAGATCAGGCAATGAAAGCGGTGAAAGCCGTATGTGAAAAATATGGTCATGAACTGACGTATAAAAAAGGATTGGTGGGAGCAATCGCGATTGACGAAACGGGCGATCCTTATCCGGAGGAAACACACGCTTTGTGTATGCAAAGTGATGCGGTCCTGTTTGGTGCGATCGGTTCACCCAAATATGATAACAATCCATCGGCAAAAGTACGCCCGGAACAGGGATTATTAGGGATGCGTAAAAAGCTTGGACTCTATGCTAATATCCGTCCGGTAACCACTTTCCCTTCTTTACTTCATAAATCTCCCCTTCGGGCCGATTTGGTAGAGGGCGCAGACTTTATGTGCATCCGTGAGTTAACCGGTGGTATGTATTTTGGCCGTCCACAGGGTAGAAGTGAGGATGGAAATACCGCCTATGATACCTGTATCTATACCCGTGAAGAGGTAGAACGGATAGTGCGTCTGGCCTATCAGTATGCAGAAAAGAGACGTAAAAAAGTAACCATCGTTGATAAAGCCAATGTGTTGGCGACTTCCCGTTTATGGAGACAGGTTTCACAGGAAATAGAAAAAGAGTATCCGGAAGTGGAAACCGAGTATATGTTTGTGGATAATGCTGCTATGCGTATTATTCAGTGGCCGAAAAGTTTCGATGTGATGGTAACTGAAAATATGTTTGGAGATATTCTGACTGATGAGGCATCTGTAATTACCGGCTCACTCGGCATGCTCCCTTCTGCCTCTATCGGTATTCATACCTCTGTCTTTGAACCTATTCACGGATCTTATCCACAGGCTGCCGGGAAAAATATTGCCAATCCGCTGGCAACTATTCTGAGTGCTGCCCTGATGTTTGAATATGCCTTCAATCTGATGGAAGAAGGAAAAGCCATCCGGGAGGCGGTAACCGCTTCTATGGATGCAAATGTCGTAACAGAAGATATCGCAGAACAGGGAAAAGCATACAGCACCTCCGAAGTAGGTGACTGGATTGCGACATTTATTGTTTCGCAATAAATGTCGCAATAAAAAACAGAAATTGTTCCCCAACTTGATTGGGGACCGCAAGGGAACAGACTCTATTAATTATAAAATGTAACTAATAGTTGTTCTTTTGCGGTCCCGCATCAAGTGCGGGAACAAAGTCTGTTTTTAATTCGTGGAAGTAACCATCGGATTAAAGCAATTGTCGATTTATTTCGCTATTTTCATCAGGTCGGCAATGACCTCCGGATCGTAGCCCATTTCTTTTGCAGTGGTGAAATCTTTTATAGCGGCTGCTTTTTCATATTGTGCCAGCTTTACCTTCCCCCGTAATACATAAAGAGCCGCATTGGGTTCTGTTTCAGTAAATACCTTATTCAGATCCGCCATGGCCCGGCCGTTTTTGCCCATCTGGAAATAGAGATCCGCCCGGCTTTCATACAGGAACCAATAGCGGGGCATTTCATTGATCAGGTAATTGTAAATCCGTTCACTCTCATTATAATTTCCTCTCATCTTTTCCAGGATAGCATGTCCCAGGCGTCCATTGATTGTTTTGTCATTGATCTCTATCATTTTGTCGAAATCAGCTTCCGCCAACAGGAAATTCTGGATTTGCAGATAGAGAATCCCTCTGTTATAAAGCGCATCCTGGTTCGTGGGGTCATTTACCAGAATAGTGGAATAATCATTGATCGCTTTTTCTGTTTCTCCCAGTAGCACATACAGAGAGGCGCGGCTTTCCAGGATGGAAATGTTCTGACTGTTCCGGCTCAATGCGGCTGTATAGGAAAGGACTGCCTCTTCCAGATTCCCCTGTCTCCATTGTATAGTTCCCAGATTGGTTAAAAGTGCATAGTTATGCGGATTCCCGGGCTCAAGACGCATCGCGGCCCGCAGGCTTTCTTCTGCGGCAGCCAGTTCATTTTGGTCTACATATTCATAGCTTTTTTCAATTAATTCTTCATAGCTCTGTGCCTGGAGGGAAAAGATTGCCGAAAAGAAACAACCTGCTAATAACCAATATTTCATATCCTGAGAGATTTATTTGAATGTTGACAAAACTACATAATAAATTCCTTTGTTATGGTATAATAAAAACTATTTATAGCTTTGCCATAAAATTTGACATTTCAGGCTCTATGAATAGACTTTTTATAGTATTGGATGCTTCTGCCAGTCTGGAGAGACTGGTTCATAACTTTATTGGTAAAGGGACGGTTTTAGGATGGACCCTCTTAAAAGCAGTTGCATTATTTATTATTGGCCGTTTTCTGATCGGCTTACTTAATAAATTAATCCGTAAGGTTTTAACGAAACGGGATATTGATCCCTCTGTAAAAACATTTTTTGGTAGTCTTGTTAATATTGTATTGACTATATTACTGATTATATCGGTCGTAGGTGTGCTGGGCATCCAAACGACTTCGTTTGCCGCTCTGATCGCTTCTGCCGGAGTTACAGTAGGGGTAGCCCTGAGTGGAAACCTTTCCAATTTTGCCGGTGGGATTATTATTCTCCTGTTTAAACCTTTCCGGGTAGGTGATTATATTGAAACATCTAACTATGGAGGGACAGTAAAAGAAATACAAATCTTCCATACCATTCTGGCAACTTCGGACAACCGGGTGATTTATGTTCCGAATGGTTCCCTGAGTAGTGGGGTGGTCACTAACTACAATGTCATGTCTACCCGGCGGGTAGAATGGATCTTTGGGGTTGAATATGGGGAAGACTATGAAAAAGTGAAAAAGGTCCTGACCGGATTAGTCGCAGAGGACTCCCGGATATTGGCAGAACCGTTGCCGTTGATCGCATTGAAACAGTTGGATGCCAGTAGTGTCAATATCATGTTAAGGGGATGGGTAAAAAGAAGTGATTACTGGAGTGTTTATTTTGATATGAATAGGAAAGTCTATGAGACCTTTAACAAAAAAGGAATTGGGTTCCCTTTCCCACAATTGACAGTACATGCAGCCCCACAGGTAGCCCCACCCGGCCTCCCCGAAGGGGAGGAGTTGTGAAAACAATCCTTTGTATAAATAATAATCTATTAATGAAATATCCCTTCTCTTATTCTTCCCCCTCCGGGGAAGTTAGGAGAGGCTGATAAATCCTTTCTATGAA
Organism: Tannerellaceae bacterium; assembly: GCA_021201565.1. Classification (GTDB taxonomy): domain Bacteria; phylum Bacteroidota; class Bacteroidia; order Bacteroidales; family Tannerellaceae; genus UBA4116. The sequence continues at coordinate 8,922 of JAJQES010000096.1, read as the reverse complement.
GGTATAAAAACTATCCATAGGAATTATTTAGTCAGGTAAGATTCTGATTGTAAATTTGTAGTATATAAAATTGATTTTAGAATTATGAAAGCATTAATAGGTAAAAAAGCGCCGTCATTTAAGGCAACAGCTGTCATCAACGGCTATGAAATTGTTTCCGATTTTTCATTAGAACAGTATGTAGGTAACAAATATGTTGTATTGTTCTTTTATCCAATGGACTTTACGTTTGTCTGTCCTACTGAATTGCATGCCTTCCAGGAAAAACTGGCTGAGTTTGAAAAGAGGGATGTAGCGGTAGTCGGCGTTTCGGTAGATTCCGAATACTCTCACTTCGCATGGTTGCAACAACCTAAAAATAAAGGAGGTATCCAGGGAGTTACTTATCCGCTGGTATCCGATTTCGCTAAAACTATTTCTTTGGATTATGGAGTGCTGGCTTCTGAATACGACCTGAATGAAGAGGGACGTCTGACTTCACAGGGAGCCCCGGTCGCTTACCGTGGCCTGTTCCTGATCGATAAAACGGGAGCTATCCGTCATTACGTTGTGAATGACCTGCCGTTAGGTAGAAATGTGGATGAAGTGATCCGTGTGGTAGATGCTCTTCAACACTTTGAGGAAAATGGAGAAGTATGCCCTGCGAACTGGAGCAAAGGAAAAGAAGGTATGCAGGCTACTAACGAAGGTGTTTCAGATTATCTTAGCAACCATTGAGGCTTGTAAAGGAGGGAGATTCTTTTCGACTTTATACTTTAGCACGCGTTTTCAACGCGTGCTTTTTTATTGTGAAAATCCAGACAGGTCCGGTACTCTTTTTCCGGAGATCCAATAGTTTTTTTCTCTTCCTGCAGTCCGATTTTATACCAAAAAACTACTGCAAAAAGGCAGGAAAACTATTGGATCTCCAGGAAATGGAACGTATCCTGTTATTTACTTTTAACTGCTTTTTTCAGGGATTGCAGGGCCTGTTCAAGTACGGATCTGGGGCAGCCTACATTGAGCCGCATATACCCTTCGCCGCCGGGACCGAACATGCTGCCGTCATTGAGTGCCAGACCGGCTTTATTCCGGAAAAGATCTACCAGGTCTGCCTGGCTTAATTTAAGTCCACGGCAATCCAGCCAAACCAGGAAGGATGCTTCCGGCATATATACTTTTATCTTTGGAATCTCTGCTTTCAGGAACCGGTCCACATAGGATACATTTTCCATGACATACATTCTCATCTGTTGCAACCATTCCGCGCCATAGGTATAAGCAGCAGTTGTAGCCGTATAGGCAAAGATGCTCCCTTCATGCAGCTCCCTTGCTTCCAGCCAGGCATAGAATTTCGTCCGGATACTCTCTTCCGGAATAATCGCGTATGAAGAAACAATACCTGCTATGTTGAATGTTTTGCTCGGAGCCATAAAGGTGATACTACAGGAGGCTGCCGTTTCCGATACGGTCGGGAAGGGAACCTGTTTGTTGTGCGGATAAACCATTTCCGCATGGATCTCATCCGAGATAATCAGGATGCCATGCCGGGAACAGGTCTCTGCCAGCCGGGCCAGCATGTCTTTAGACCAGACCATTCCCCCCGGATTGTGGGGACTTGATAAGATCAATACTTTGCATTTCTCATCTATCACGGATTCCAGGTGCGCAAAATCCATTTGATAGGTTCCGTTTACTAATTGCAAAGGGTTATAAACTACTTCCCGGTCCATTTGTTCAGGGACAATCCGGAACGGATGGTATACCGGAGGCTGGATAATCACCTTATCACCCGGAGCAGTGAAACAATCCAGGACAAATGCGATTCCTTTAACGATTCCCGGAATATAACTGATCCATTCTTTCCGGATCTTCCATTTATATTTATAATCCACCCAATTAATGATGCTTTCATAATATTCTCCGGAAGGCGAAGTATATCCGAAAATTTCATGGGAACATCTTTTTTTAAGGGCCTCCACTATAAAATCAGGAGTGCGGAAGTCCATATCCGCTACCCAGAGAGGGATCAGATCAGCATTACCGAATCGTTCTTCAAGGTGGTCTACCTTTATACAGTCTGTACCATGCCGGTCAATGATCTCATCAAAGTTGTACTGTTTCATAACCTTCTTATATCATTCAGTTAATATCAAGTAAGGCATCAAAGATACAAATTAAATTCATTGGCGTTTAAATAGATAAAAACTAACTTTGCAGTTGTCTGGTTTTGAGTAGATAAGCAATGAATGAAAATCACTAAATGTATAGTATAATTGTAAAACGTATGTATATGAAAAATTGGTCTTTCCCGCGATTCTTTTTATGGTATCTGTTAGGACAGTTTCTGTATAGTTGCGGGAAATATACCGCAATGAATGGGGCGTGCGGTTAAGCGGCACAAACAAGACAGCATTTACAGGTTTTCTCTCTTCAAACTATAAAAATGCAAATATGGGGTTGGACTTTAATTGATAATTGAAAGAAAAAAGGAGAAAAAACTTTTAATTCCTTTGTTTGTATAAATTATTGTTCTACATTTGCACCGTCAATGGAAAATGATTTGATCATAGATGATAAGCAATATATTACATAACAATATTCTCGTGGTGGTCCTTCTAGTCATTAGTAGGTAAGGAGAAAGGTATGTAAGAAATTGTGAAGTCATGTAAAAGATATTCTTAGAGCCTTTCTCCTTTAGAGAAGGGCTTTTTTATTACTAATATGGAAGATATGGAATTACGAAGTTCAACCAGTACACAGGGCCGCCGTATGGCGGGAGCACGCGCGCTATGGCGGGCAAATGGAATGAAAGAGGAGCAAATCGGGAAACCTATTATTGCAATAGTCAATTCATTTACTCAGTTTGTCCCCGGGCATGTCCACCTGCATGAAATTGGGCAGAAGGTAAAAGCTGAAATTGAAAAACTGGGCTGTTTTGCTGCCGAATTCAATACAATCGCCATTGATGATGGGATTGCCATGGGACATGATGGGATGTTATATTCTCTTCCTTCCCGTGATCTGATCGCTGATAGCGTGGAGTATATGGTGAATGCGCATAAAGCGGATGCGATGGTTTGCATCAGCAACTGCGATAAAATCACTCCGGGAATGCTGATGGCCAGTATGCGGTTGAATATACCTACTGTTTTTGTTTCCGGTGGTCCGATGGAAGCCGGACAGGCTGATGACAGGGCGTTGGACCTGATCGATGTGATGATTGAAGCGGCGGATGATTCTATTCCGGATACACAAATTGAACAGATTGAACGTGCAGCCTGCCCGACTTGTGGTTCTTGTTCGGGTATGTTTACAGCCAATTCCATGAATTGCCTGAATGAAGCGATCGGACTGGCTTTGGCCGGAAACGGAACCATTGTGGCGACCCATGCCAACCGGACACGGTTGTTTGAAAAGGCAGCGAAACTGATTGTTGAGAATGCATATAAATACTACCGGGATGGCGATGACTCGGTATTACCCCGTAGTATTGCTACCCGGCAGGCGTTCCTGAATGCGATGTCTCTGGATATCGCCATGGGAGGATCTACCAATACCGTATTGCACCTGTTGGCTGTCGCACAGGAAGCAGGAGTTGATTTCACTATGAAAGATATTGATGCCTTATCCCGCAAAACGCCGGTAATATGTAAAGTCGCCCCTAATTATCATTATCATATTCAGGACGTAAACCGTGCGGGTGGGATCGTTGCTATTCTGGATGAACTATACAAAGCCGGTTTGGTGGACGGGTCTGTGAAACGGGTAGATGGGCTGACATTGGCTGAAGCCATTAAACAATATTCTATTACTTCTCCTGATGTAACGGAAGAGGCGCAAAAAATCTATAAAAGTGCTCCGGCGAACCGGTTTAATCTGGTCCTGGGATCACAGGAAAGCTATTATAAGGAACTGGATGCAGACCGTGAAAAAGGCTGTATCCGTAGTCTGGAACATGCGTATGTAAAAGACGGTGGGCTGGCTGTATTATATGGAAACATCGCTCTGGACGGATGTGTGGTAAAAACAGCCGGAGTAGATGAAAGTATTTTCCGTTTTTCCGGGCCTGCCAAAGTGTTTGATTCACAGGAAGCCGCGTGTGAAGGGATCCTGCGCAATCAAGTCGTCTCCGGTGATGTGGTGGTTATTACCCATGAAGGACCCAAAGGAGGACCAGGCATGCAGGAGATGTTGTATCCGACTTCCTATATCAAAAGCCGTCACCTTGGCAAAGAGTGTGCATTGATTACTGACGGGCGTTTTAGCGGGGGAACCTCAGGGCTTTCTATCGGACATGTGTCACCTGAAGCGGCTGCCGGCGGAGCCATTGGCCTGGTGCGCGACGGCGATATAATTGAGATCAATATTCCGGAACGTACAATTGAAGTGAAAGTCAGTGATGAGATTCTTCATGACCGCCGCCTGAAAGAAGAAGCAAGAGGAAAAGAGGCTTTTACGCCACCTCACCGGCAACGGACTATTTCCAAAGCATTACAGGCATACGCCAGTATGGTTTCATCAGCGGATAAAGGAGCCGTACGGATCCTATAAGTAAATAAAGAAAACGAATTAAAAATCGGCCTTAGCCAATTATGAATAAGTTCACATGCAAACAAACACACAAAATAATCAGAAAATAACAGGGTCGGAAGCCCTGTTAAAGACCCTGATCGCAGAAGGAGTTGATACCATATTCGGATATCCCGGCGGACAGGTGATTCCGGTATATGATACATTATATGATTATCAGGACCGTTTAAAACATGTCCTGGTGCGTCATGAACAGGGGGCAACCCATGCAGCACAGGGATATGCCCGTGTTTCCGGAAAAGTGGGAGTGGCTTTGGTCACCTCCGGACCCGGTGCGACCAATACGATTACCGGGATTGCTGACGCATTGATGGATAGCACCCCTATGGTGGTTATTTCCGGGCAGGTTCCTTCTTCTTTATTGGGAACAGACGCTTTCCAGGAAGTGGATGTGATTGGTATTACCCAGGCGATTACCAAATGGGCCTATCAGATACGTAAACCGGAAGAAATTGCGTGGGCTGTATCAAGAGCCTTTTATATTGCTTCTACCGGTCGTCCCGGTCCGGTTGTGCTGGATATTGCCAAAGATGCGCAGGTGGGTCTGATTGATTATGTGTATGAAAAGGTGGACTACGTGCGGAGTTACCAGCCCATTCCGGACATGAAACCTCACCGGATTCAACAGGCTGCCGAATTGATCAACCAGGCTAAGAAACCGCTGGCGTTGGTTGGACAGGGAGTGATTCTGAGTGGGGCAGAGGCCGAATTGCATGCCTTTCTTGAAAAAGCAGATATTCCCGCCGGATCTACTGTGCTGGGACTTTCGGCCATGGCGTCTGATTATCGTCTGAATAAAGGGATGCTGGGTATGCATGGAAATGTGGGGCCGAACCGTAAAACAAATGAATGTGATGTCCTGATCGCCATCGGAATGCGTTTTGACGACCGGGTGACCGGTAATTTGCAGGCGTATGCTCCCCAGGCAAAGATCATCCATTTTGATATAGATAAATCTGAAGTAAATAAAAATGTACCGGTAACTGTTCCCGTAGTAGGAGATGCCAAACAGACGTTAGCTGCTGTAACGGAACTATTGCAGCCGGCTAAACATACCGAATGGATCGCCGGCTTTGATCCGGATGAAAAAGAAGAACAGGAAAAAGTGATCGAAAAGGAACTGAATCCCAAAGAAGGATATCTCCGGATGGGGGAAGTGATCCGTAAAGTCTCCGAGGCGACCGGAAATGACGCTGTTCTGGTAACTGATGTAGGGCAGAACCAGATGATGAGTGTACGTTATTTCAAATATAAACAGACCCGGAGTGTAGTTACTTCCGGCGGATTGGGAACTATGGGGTTTGGATTGCCGGCAGCTATTGGCGCTAAATTCGGAGCACCGGACCGCACAGTTTGTTTCTTTACCGGAGATGGGGGTATCCAGATGACTATCCAGGAACTGGGAACTATTATGCAGGAAAATCTGAATGTGAAGATCATTGTTCTGAATAATAATTTCCTGGGAATGGTACGCCAATGGCAGGAACTCTTCTTTAATGAACGTTATTCTTCGACAGTGATGGCCAATCCGGATTTTACAGCCATAGCAAAAGCCTATGGAATCGGAAGCCGTACGGTTGAAAAGCGGGAAGAATTGGATGAGGCGATTGCTGAAATGTTGAATCATGACGGAGCCTTCCTGTTGGTGGCCAATGTGGAAACGCATGGAATGGTCTATCCCATGGTGCCTGCCGGTGCAGCAATCACAAACATTATTATGGGTGAAAAGTAAGGAGGAACAGAGTCATGACAGATAAAAAATTATATACGGTAATTATATTTTCTGAAAACACGGTAGGGTTGCTTAACCAGATAACTATTATCTTTACCCGCCGTCAGCTGAATATTGAAACACTTTCTGTTTCTCCTTCAGCCATAAAAGGAATCCATAAGTTCACGATCACTACTTTTTCAGATAAAGACACTATGGATAAAGTAGTGAAACAGATCGATAAACGGGTGGATATTCTGAAAGCTTATTACAACGTGGATGAAGAACTGGTTTATCAGGAAATCGCACTTTACAAAGTAAGCACAGAGTTATTTATTCAAAACGGGAAAGTAGAGGAGTTGATTCGTAAACATAATGCCCGTATTCTGGAAATCAATGATTCATCTGTGGTGTTGGAAAAGACAGGGCATTACGAAGAGACGCAGGCGATGTTTACCGAATTGAGCCAGTCGATTGGGGTTTTGCAGTTTATCCGTTCCGGCCGGGTTGCAATTACTAAAAGCAAAGTGGAACGTTTGAGTGATATGTTGAATACCCTGGAACGCAAGTTGGAAGAGAAATCAGATACAACAAGTAATGGAGATGAATAAAGTAGGAGAATTTCATTTCACTACTGAACCCTATCTGCTTGACTTTAAGGGGCAGACAACCATTCCGATGATTGGTAACTATTTGCTGCATGCAGCGTCTGTCCATGCGGAGGAACGGGGATTCGGATATTCCGGAATGAGTAAACGGAATGCAGCCTGGGTACTTTCCCGGCTGGCGATTGAAATGAAAGACTATCCCCGTATGTCTGAACAGGTGACCCTGTATACCTGGGTGGAGGAGGTAGGGAAACTATTTACCAACCGTAGCTTTGAACTGGTAAACAGTGAAGGCAAAACCTTGGGGTATGCCCGTTCCATCTGGGCTGCGATCGATAGGGAATCCCGCCGTCCTACCTTGTTGGATGTGGAAGGGTTAAGTGTTTATCTGACAGAAAAGCCGGTTCCTCCTATTGAGAAACCGGGTAAGATCACTCCGGTGGAACAGACAACGGAAGGTATTCCCTACACAGTTAAATACAGTGATCTGGATGTCAACGGCCATCTGAATAGTATTAAATATATGGAACATCTCCTGGATATGTTTGATCTGGATTTATTCAAACAAAAAAATATAAGCCGTTTCGAGATTGCTTACCAGTCCGAAGGAAAGTATGGAATGGATCTGTCCCTGCATTCAGCAGAAATTGCTCCGGATCTGTACAATATGGCGATTTGCCACGAAGGAAAAGCAATCTGCCGGGCAGCAGTGAGCTGGCAGTAGCCAGCAGTAGTTAGTAGATAGTAGTTGGTAGTTAGTAGAATATAAACCGAGTAAAGCGGGCCCCTACTGACTACTATCTACCAACTACTAACTACAAATGAGTGAAACGAATACAAACAAATATTTACATTTAAATAGAGATTAAAAATGGCAGTAATGAATTTTGGCGGGGTAGATGAAAATGTAGTAACCCGCGATGAGTTTCCATTGGAGAAAGCAAGAGAAGTGATGAAAGACGAAGTAATCGCAGTGATCGGTTACGGAGTACAGGGACCCGGACAGAGTCTGAATCTTCGGGACAATGGATTCAATGTAATTGTTGGACAACGTAAAGGTGGTAAAACCTGGGAAAAAGCTGTTGCGGATGGTTGGGTACCGGGTGAAACCCTGTTCGATATTGAAGAAGCATGCGAAAGAGCTACAGTGATCCAGTATCTTCTTTCTGACGCTGCTCAGATTGAAGTGTGGCCCCGTATCAAACCTTACCTGACTCCGGGTAAAGCGCTTTATTTCTCTCACGGTTTCGCAGTCACTTACAAAGAACGCACCAACATTATCCCTCCGGCTGATGTAGATGTAATCCTGGTAGCTCCGAAAGGTTCAGGTACCAGCCTGCGTCGTATGTTCCTGCAGGGACGTGGTTTGAACTCAAGCTTCGCGATCTTCCAGGATGCTACCGGCCGGGCCTGGGAACGTGTGGTGGCTCTGGGTATTGGTGTAGGATCAGGTTATCTGTTTGAAACTACTTTCCAGAAAGAAGTGTATTCTGACCTGACAGGCGAACGTGGTACACTGATGGGAGCTATCCAGGGAATTCTGTTGGCTCAGTACGAAGTTCTGCGTGAAAATGGTCACTCTCCTTCAGAAGCATTCAATGAAACGGTAGAGGAACTGACTCAGTCACTCATGCCTCTGTTCGCAGAAAACGGTATGGACTGGATGTATGCAAACTGTTCAACGACTGCCCAGCGGGGTGCGTTAGACTGGATGGGCCCTTTCCACGATGCTTCCAAACCGGTATTTGAAAAACTGTATAGCGAAGTAGCCTGTGGGAACGAAGCGCAACGTTCTATTGATACAAACAGCAAACCGGACTACCGTGAAAAACTGGAAGAAGAACTAAAAGCTCTTCGTGAAAGTGAAATGTGGCGTGCCGGCGCAACTGTACGTAAATTGCGTCCTGAAAACAACTGATTTTAGAACTAAATAATAAATAAAAACGGAGAGCCAACCAGGTATCTCCGTTTTTTTAATTTAAAGTATAGAGAACGCAGAAAGCGCAGATTTTCGCAGATAAATTACAATTA
>JAJQES010000147.1 GCA_021201565.1 Tannerellaceae bacterium | reverse complement strand
CGTTGTTGCCAACCATTGCTTTTTTTCCGGTAATTTGACAAATTTTAGACATCTCTATCTTACTTTTTTATTATATGCAATTGAATTTCCAACAATCAGGGCGCAAAGTAAAGCATAAAAATTAATTCATGCAAAAAATCTGCCCATTAAATGAACCTTTCTCTCCTGTTACAGAACCAGCATCATGAACTGAATAAGAGATATTTATATTCCAATCAATGTGAAAGGTCATCGTCTTACGGGGTGCAAAGGTAAAAATAAAAACCTGAAATTCATAGCTAACCGGATAAAAATTATTACAGAAAATAAATAAAACAAATAATTCATGTCCGGTACACAATAAAATGGCAACCATGCCCGTTTTATATTTGTTGTAAAAAGAAGTCTGTTGAAAATTATACGCAAAAATTATGAAAAGAAATTTCCGCGATGCCGTATTAAACCGCCGGACTATTTATGGATTAAGTAACCAGTCCCCTGTGTCCGATGAGCAGATCAAAGAGATGCTCCGGTTTACTTTATTGCATGTTCCGTCTGCATTCAATACCCAGACAACACGCCTGGTCCTTCTGCTTGGAGGACAACACGCTGCATTCTGGCACATTGTAAAAGAAACACTTCGTAAACAGGTACCGGAAGATGCTTTCCCGAAAACAGAGGCGAAGATCAATAAAAGTTTTGCTTCCGGATACGGTACTATCCTTTTTTATGAAGAACAGGAAATTGTGATGCAGATGAAAAAAGACTATCCTCTTTATAAGGAGAAATTCCCTGAATGGTCTGAACATACATCTGCTATGCATCAGTTTGTACTCTGGACCATGCTGGAAGATGCCGGGTTTGGAGCCAATCTTCAACATTACAATCCTATTATAGATGAAAAGGTCTATGAAACATGGAATATTCCCGGTACCTGGCGACTGATAGCACAGATGCCATTTGGTGTTCCGACTGAAGGACCCGGAGAGAAAGAATATAAACCCATTGAGGAGCGTTTACTGATTTTTGAGTAATCCGCTCCTGTACCTCATAAATAGAAACCAAAAACTATGAATAAAAGAGTATTATTTGTTGTAACAAGTCATGACCGGAAAGGAGATACCGGTAAACCTACAGGATTTTATTTCTCAGAGGTAGCACATCCCTGGGAAGTATTGTCCAATGCCGGCTATGAAATTGATTTTGTAAGCCCCAAAGGAGGTAAAGCACCTATTGAAGGATTTGATCTTAGTGATCCGATTAATCGTAAATTCTGGGAGGACTTTGTCTGTGAACATAAAGTGCAGAACACGATGAAACCCTCTGAGGTAAAGCCTCATAAATATGATGCCATTTTCTATGCAGGTGGACATGGGGCAATGTGGGATTTTCCCCGGAATAAAGAACTGGCAGCCATCGCTCGTGAAATTTATGAAAATGGTGGAGTCGTTGCTGCTGTCTGTCACGGGCCTGCGGCTCTTATCAATCTTACACTTTCGGATGGTACTTACCTGATTGATGGTAAGCATATTTCGGCATTTACCAATGAGGAAGAAAAAGCAGTAAAACTTGACGGAGTAGTGCCGTTTCTGCTCGAAGATGCCCTTAAGGAAAAAGGGGCGGAATTCCAGAAAACCGGCAACTTCCAACCGTTGGCTATTGTTCATGGAAGAATAGTGACAGGACAAAATCCGCAATCTTCCACCAAAGTGGGAGAGGGTATATTGGAAGTACTGCAACAGAACCAGAATAAAAATTAAAACGTATAAAAATGAAAATGATAGGATTGTTTTACGGATCAGAGAGTGATGATACTGCAGTGGTTGCACATAAAATTATTCAGGGATTTAAAGATATAGCTATTGAAGCGGTTGCTGTCGAAGTTGCGAACGGCGAAGACCTTGAAGCATATAATTATATTATTGCCGGAGTCGCTACATGGCCCGGAGGAAAAGTCCCTACTTACTGGGATGATCTGATAGAGGACCTTCAGGAGAGTGATATGACACATAAACGTGTAGCCATTTTTGGTCTTGGAGACCAGAAGAACTATCCGGATAATTTTGTGGATAGTATCGGTACGCTTGCCAGTGCTTTTGAAGCAGCCGGCGCTACTCTCGTAGGACTTACCAATACGGAAGGATACACCTTCAACAAATCGAAAGCCGTTGAAAATGGTGGTTTTCTGGGGCTGGCGATTGATACAGATAACCAGCCGGACCAGACTGACGAGCGTATTGCAAAATGGGTGAATCAGCTGAAACGTGAATTTTTTGATATGTAAAGAAAGGAATACTATGGTAACAGATACAACCGGCGGGATACAAAACCCGGCCATTCAGAATATATTAAATCGTAAAAGTGTTCGTAGTTTTACGGATGAACCTATAAAGAAAGAAGAAATAGAGATTCTTTTACGCGCAGCGATGGCATCTCCCAGTGCCGTCAACCAACAGCCCTGGGCCTTTATTGTAATAGATGACAGAAAAGTCCTTCAGCAATTAAGTGACCGGTTGCCATTTGCAAAAATGGTATCCAAAGCGCCCCTTGCTATTGTTGTATGTGGGGATCCGGACAAGTCTATCTATGGAAAAGACTTTTGGATACAGGATTGCTCGGCTGCTTCTGAAAATCTTCTTCTTGCAGTTGAAGCACTTGGGTTAGGAGCGGTATGGACCTCTACTTATCCGGATGAAGAGCGTATCAATACTGTGCGTGCTATTCTTCATTTACCCAAAAATGTTTATCCGCTTAATCTTATTCCTATCGGGCATCCCCTGAATGAACATCACCCGAAAGAGAAATACAGAGAAGAAAATATTCATTATAATAAATGGTAAAAATATAGGCCGGCAACCCTCTATGCTAATC
>JAJQES010000215.1 GCA_021201565.1 Tannerellaceae bacterium | reverse complement strand
CCCCTCTTGTGTTCAATTTTCCACCTGATTATGTTCATTTCTCTACTTTTGTAAAAGAATGAAACTCTATTTTTGCATTATATCCAAACTATAAAAAATAGAACCATGAAACGATTGACAGAAAAATCCTTTTTTTATTTACTCTGTTTATTATTTATTTCTGCAAACGGATATTCTATAGAAGTATCAGAAACCCGGTGTGAAAATCAATTCAATCCTTTAGGGGTGGATACAAAAACACCTTCCTTTTCCTGGAAATCAATATCTACCGGACGAGGCATACAACAAACAGCTTATCAAATTATTATATCCGGAAATAAAACTGATATAGAAAATAACAAAGGCACTATGTGGGATTCGGGGAAATGTATATCTGAACAATCGTTACATATAGTTTATAATGGAAAAGAATTACAACCTGCCCAGACATATTATTGGAAAGTAAAAGTCTGGGACAATAAAGGGCATAGTTCTCCCTGGTCAGCCATCTCTACTTTCCAGATAGGCCTGTTAACTAAAAAGGACTGGTTCCCCGCCCAGTGGATTGCCATGGAAGAGATCAGCCCTGAGGACCGGCTTTTACCCGGCAGTCCCATTAAACCTCTTGATAAAGAACCAACCATGCCGCAATTCAGAACATCATTCCGGTTAAATAAAAAGGTAGCGCAGGCAACCCTTTTTATAGCCGGTTTGGGACATTTTGAACTTAGTATGAATGGAGAAAAAGTGGGTGATCATTTTTTGGATCCGGGATGGAGCAACTACGAAAAGACGGCACAATACGTAACATTTGATGTGACCGGTCAATTAAAGGACGGTGAAAATGCCCTGGGTGTACAGTTGGGCAATGGTTTTCTCCATATTCCACGCAATCAGGATCGCTACCATAAACTATTAACCTCCTATGTCTATCCTAAAATGATCTGCAAATTACAAATTATTTATACGGATATAACAACTGAATATATTGTAAGTGATACGAACTGGAAGGTAACTGCCAGCCCTGTCACCTATTCCAGTATTTACGGAGGTGAAGACTATAATGCGATGCTGGAGAAAACAGGATGGGACATGGCTGGATTTGACGACCGGAACTGGCAAACCCCTATTAGGGTAAACTACCCCGGAGAGCTGGTATCACAAACTGCACCACCCCTGAAAATTCAACAAATATTTAAACCTGTATCCATACAGGAAACACAGCCCGGAATATATATATATGATTTCGGACAAAATGCTTCTGCTGTCTTATCAGTCAGGGTAAAAGGAGCAGCAGGCTCTACGGTTACGATGTATCCGGCGGAATACCTGACAGAGAACGGATTAGCCAACCAGAACAATAGTGGGAAAAATTACTGTTACTCTTATACGCTGGCCGGGAAAGAAAGTGAATCATGGCATCCCTCTTTTACTTATTACGGATTCAGGTATGTACAGGTAGAAGGTGCCGTACCGGAAGGAGTTCCTAATCCGGAGTCTCTCCCTGTTATTGAAGATCTGGAAATGTGGCATATACGGAATAATTCCGGAACCGTAGGTTCTTTTAACTGTTCCAACGAACTATTCAATGATATTTATAGATTAATAGACTGGTCTGTAAAAAGCAATATGACCAGTGTTTTAACAGATTGTCCTCACAGGGAAAAACTCGGCTGGCTGGAAGTACCCCATCTTATGAGTAAATCCATTGCCTATACCTATGACATCCGGCAAATGTATAATAAGATCATGAAAGATATTAAAAATGCCCAGCAACCCAATGGACTTATAACAAACACCGCACCTGAATATGCCGTTTTTACGGATGATTTCCGGGACTCTCCAGAATGGGGCAGTGCAGGCGTACTCATCCCCTGGTTTATATATACATGGTATGGTGACCCATCCGTACTATCGGAAAATTATGATCTGATAAAAAACTATATAGACTATCTAACCTCCCGGTCTACCGGTCATATCGTTTATCACGGACTGGGCGATTGGTATGATCTCGGCCCGGAACATCCGAGGTATAGCCAACTAACAACACGCGGATTAACTTCTACGGCTATTTATTATTATGATCTATATATTATAAGCCGGATGGCCTCTTTATTAGGAAAGGAAGAGGATGCCATAAAGTATACTAACCTGGCAAAAGAAGTAAAAAAAGCATTTAATGAGAAATTTTTCAATCATGAAAAAGGATACTATGACAAAGGAAGCCAGACAGCAAATGCAATGCCTCTTTATCTTGGACTGACTGAACCTGAACATACTGAAACAGTTTTCAATCAAATTATTGCAGACATCCGGGCACGGGACAACAGTATCACGTCAGGAGACATCGGTTTCAACTATCTGCTCCGGGTATTGGAAAAAGAGAATGCCTCTGATGTAATATTCGGGATGAACAACCAGACTGAGAAACCCGGCTACGGATACCAGTTAAAACAGGGGGCAACTTCTCTTACAGAATCCTGGAACGCTTTGCAAACAGCTTCCCATAATCATTGTATGCTTGGCCATCTGATGGAATGGTTTTATAGCGGTCTCGCAGGAATCAAATCCATGGAGCAGGAAAGTTCACTGGCTTTTAAACAATTCATTATTCATCCACAAATAGTAGGAGATATTTCCTATACACACGTAAACTTCAATTCACCCTACGGTATGATCAGCAATTACTGGAAAAAAACAGCTAACGGATACCAATATCAAATCCAGATCCCTGTCAATACTACTGCGTATGTATATTTTCCAACGGAAAATTCTACTGATATTACTGAAAATAATATACCGGTCAGTGAAATTCAAGGTCTGGATTTTATAAGAAATGAAAAAGGATGTCTGGTATATAAGGTACCTTCAGGAAA
>JAJQES010000306.1 GCA_021201565.1 Tannerellaceae bacterium | reverse complement strand
AATTAGAAGTATGGTTTGTAACAGGGGCACAGCTTCTGTACGGAGGGGATGCTGTCGTAAAAGTGGATGCGCATTCCAACGAAATGGTAAAAGGATTGAATGAATCCGGAAAATTACCTGTTAAAGTTGTTTATAAAGGCACTGTAAATACAGATCCGGAAGTAGCCGCTTGCCTGCGGGCTGCTAATAATGACCCGAAATGTATCGGTGTCATTACCTGGATGCACACGTTCTCGCCGGCCAAAATGTGGATCCATGGACTCATGGATTACAAAAAACCATTATTGCACCTGCACACCCAGTTCAATAAAGAGATCCCATTCAATGAAATTGATATGGACTTTATGAACCTGAACCAGAGTGCGCACGGTGACCGTGAGTTTGGACACATCGTAAGCCGCATGCGTAAAAACCGCAAAGTAGTTGTGGGCCACTGGTCAGATGAAAAAGTACAGGGAAGAATCGCTGTATGGATGCGCGTAGCCGCAGCCTGGGCGGATGCACAGGATATGCGGATCATCCGTTTCGGAGACAACATGAACAATGTGGCTGTAACAGATGGGGATAAGGTAGAAGCTGAAATCCGTCTGGGCTATCATGTAGACTATTTCCCGATCGGTGACCTGGTGGCTTACCGTGAAAAAGTGACTGAAGCTGAAGTAGATGAAATGGTCGCTACCTATGAAAACGAATATGATTTTGCTGAGAACTGCAAAAAAGGGGCCAAAGATCATGGCCAGGTACGGGAAGCCGCCCGGGGAGAAATCGCCCTGCGCAGATTCCTGAAAGATAAAAACGCGAAAGGATTTACAACGAACTTCGATGCCTTACACGGCATGAATCAATTACCGGGACTCGCTTCCCAGCGTTTGATGGCAGAAGGATACGGGTTCGGGGCAGAAGGTGACTGGAAAACAGCGGCTCTGTACCGTACATTCTGGGTGATGGGCCAGGGACTGCCGGGCGGATGCTCTTTCTTAGAAGATTATACCTATCACTTTGATGGTGAAAAGAGTGCCATCTTACAGGCGCACATGCTGGAGATCTGTCCGTTGATCGCGGCACAGAAACCCCGGTTGGAAGTACACCCGTTGGGAATCGGCGGCAAAGCAGATCCCGCCCGCTTAGTATTTACCTCTCACAAAGGAGCCGGTGTGGCTGCAACGATTGTAGATATGGGGGGACGCTTCCGTATGATCGTAAACAATGTAGATGTGCTGGACCAGGATACGCCTATGCCTAACCTGCCGGTAGCAAGTGCCCTCTGGATCCCACAACCCAATCTGGAGATTGGCGCCGCCGCATGGATCTTAGCTGGCGGTACACACCATACGGCTTTCTCTTATGACCTGACAAACGAATATATGGAAGATTATGCCGATATTGCAGGCATTGAACTGGTAACCATTGACAACCATACTACGATAAACGAATTCAAGAAAGAATTGCGTTATAACGATTTGTACTATATGTTAAATCGCGCATTACAGGCTTAATAATTTATGAGTAAAGACAAATTTGTAATTGGTTTAGACTACGGCAGCGACTCTTGTCGCGCCGTAGTGGTAAACGCTTTAACAGGTGAAGAACTGGCATCAGCTGTTAAATATTACCCCCGCTGGATGGAGGGTAAATACTGCGACCCCTTAAAAAACCGCTATCGCCAGCATCCTTTGGATTATATCGAAGGATTGGAAACCACTGTAAAAGAATCTCTGGCGAAATGTCCTGCCGGAACCGCAGAAAATGTTGTGGGGATTGCCTTTGACACAACCGGCAGTACTCCTGTACTAACGGATAAGGAAGGAACACCCTTAGCCCTTTTACCTGAATTTGCAGAAAACCCAAACGCGATGTTTGTGCTCTGGAAAGATCATACAGCGATCAAAGAGGCAGCTGAGATCAATGAACTGGCACGCCGTTGGGGCATTGATTACACGGCCTACGAAGGGGGTATCTATTCTTCCGAATGGGTATGGGCCAAAATGGCGCATGTACTTCGTGAAGATGAAAGTATCCGCGAAACAGCTTATTCCTGGATTGAGCATTGTGACTGGCTTCCGGCATTGATTACAGGTAAAACCAAACCGGAAGAAGTATACCGCAGCCGTTGCTCTGCCGGCCACAAGGCCATGTGGCATGAGAAATGGGGTGGTCTCCCTTCGGAAGAATTCCTGACCACACTGGAACCCCTTCTGGCCGGATTCCGCAGCCATTTGTTTGAGCACACCTATACCAGCGATACACAGGTAGGTACCTTAACAGCAGACTGGGCCAAACGCCTCGGCCTTTCTACGAACGTGGCCGTAGCCGTAGGAGCGTTTGACTGCCACATGGGAGCAGTGGGTGCAGAGATCACTCCACGCACGTTTGTCCGGGTAATCGGGACTTCCACCTGTGATATTATGGTTTCCTCTTATGAAGAGATGGGCGATAAACTGATTCCGGGTATCTGCGGACAGGTAGATGGTTCCGTCATTCCGGGCATGGTTGGATTAGAAGCGGGTCAATCCGGATTCGGGGATATTTATGCCTGGTTTAAACGGGTATTGGCATGGCCGTTGGAAAACATCCTCGCAAACAGCACGCTGATTGACGGGGAGACGAAAGAGAAATTAATTGCGGAGACACTGGATAAAATGATCCCGATCCTGTCAATGGAAGCAGCCAAAGTGCCGGTGAAAGACAGTACCATTCTGGCGGTAGACTGGATGAATGGCCGCCGGACACCAGATGCCAGCCAGTTAGTGAAAGGAACCATTACCGGACTTAACCTGGCAAGTTCAGCACCACTGATTTTCCGGGCATTGGTGGAAGCGACTGCGTTTGGATCCAAAGCGATCGTAGACCGTTTCCTGGAC
>JAJQES010000132.1 GCA_021201565.1 Tannerellaceae bacterium | reverse complement strand
CTTTTGTTTATGAGTGTCAAAGATAGAGAATTAAATCCGGCTTTCCCGGAAAAAATCACTTAAAATCATTTTATTACATTTTATACGTTTTATAATACAACTATTAACTGTCTGAAAATAGATTTCCACCAGCCTCCCGGACTTCGTAGGGAAGATCCTGAAGAACTGCCGAATATCCGGCACTTGTAAAAGAGTTTTTCTTCCTTTTTTTGTTGTTTGTTCTGGCCGGTTTCTTTTTCACACCTGTATTCTTTTTGACGTTATTTCTTTTTTTGATCTGTTTTTCTATCTATCTGATGGCTTTTGAGCGTTTAGGCAAACACTCTCTTTTTCTTCCGGTGACGCTTTAGAAAAGGTCCCCATTTGAGTACGGCCTACTGAGTGAAAGGAGTAGGCCTACTCTGTGCTACGACTACGCCATCTCGTTAGAAAGAGAAGGCCTACTGGTGGCACTGAGAAGGCCTACTCATGGCAACGAGACGGCCTTCTGGTTTTACAATCCCTCCCGGGGCCTGAAAAAAAGAAGAAACAAGGGGCAAAAAACAGCCTTTTTTTCGCTGGTTGCTCATTTTGTAAGAACTTTCACGAACTATCTTTTTGAGACAAAAAAACTGTGTTTGCTATCCCGCCTTTTCTTCTCCTGGCTTTGGAGGTTCTCTTTTTACTATCCAAATGGTTGTTCTTTACTACAAAACCCTACCAAAGTGAAAAAGGGAAACTCCGTAAGAAGCCCGTATTTAAAATCTTCCCATCCAAAGCCCCGGAAAACAGCCGCCAGAGGAACGTTCAGTTGACAAAAAGACAGAAGCCCCCCCCTCTGACATTTCGTCAAACATTGCCCGCGAACCAACCCCGTCCCACTCACCCGCACATTTTGTTAAAACCACTCTATCAACAATTTCGTGTAAAACAAAAGCCCATTTAAACATTTTAAAAATGCCAAAAGAAACATACCAAGTACACCCAAAACGCCTTGCTTCACACAACACAACCCCATACCTTTAACCCACGATAAAACGTTAAACGACCTAAAATAAACAATAGTATGAAAAGAAAAACGCTTAGAACAATGCTGCTGGTGATAGTCTTAATACCTATCATCGCTCACAGTCAGGAAGTAGCCGTCAAAACAAACCTGCTATACGCGGCTACCACCACCCCGAACCTCTCCCTTGAATGGGCGCCCACTCACAAAATCTCAATCGACCTGCAGGGAAGCTACAACGGATGGAACTTCGGCAAAGCCGAACGCAACCGCAAAATCCAACACTGGCTCATCCAGCCCGAACTACGCTTCTGGATATATGAAGCCTTCGACGGACACTTCCTCGGCGTACACCCCTTCTATGGACAGTTTAATGCAGGAAATATAGATTTACCACTTCGTATATGGCAGGGACTCAAAGACCATCGGTACGAAGGCTATGCCACCGGACTCGGATTCAGCTACGGATACCAATGGTACCTCGGAAACCACTGGAATCTCGAATTCGAGTTCGGTTTCGGCTATGCCTACATGAACTACGACCGCTACGAATACCAAAAATGCGGAGCCTGCCTCGGCAGCGACCACAAACACTACTTCGGGCCCACCAAACTCGGAGTATCCATCGTCTATCTATTCAAATCCACCAAAAGATAAATAGATGAAAAAAAGAAAATAGACATAGGAATAGCCACCCTAATCATATTTATAACATACACACTCTTTATCGCACTCCTAAGTTGGATAATGCAATATATAATGTAGAACACCCAACAGTTAAAACTAAAAAAACAAAAATATGAAAACAAAAATATTCATACTTATCATAATCCTGGCAACCCCCTTTACCACCATACACAGCCAGACACTCCCCGAAGTAGACGGCAAAGTCATCTACGAAAACCTGCAGCTCCAAAAACAAGGCAGCTACATGATACTCACTTTCGACACCCGGATAGCCGACAAAGCCATCAACAACCGTCAAAGCTGGAAAGTGATACCCGAAATCCTATCCACAGACACCCGGGAAACCATACACTTCCCCTCCCTTCTCATAAACGGCCGCCAGAAAGAACGCCATTACAAACGCCGCCTCAATTTCAAAAACCGCGAATTACTCGCCAATAAGCCAGCGATTCATACCCACGTCCCACAAGACCAGGAACAACTCATCCACTACCGGGCAGAAATACCCTATCAAAACTGGATGGAGAACTCCACCCTCATATTTCACCAGATACTCACATCACCCAGAGAGAAAAAACAACTCTTCACCACCGCAGCCATGGCAATACGCACACCAGAGCCACCCAAACCGGAAGCACCACCCGTCATAACCCCTCAGCCAGCACCAGCCAACACACTAACCATCAATGGCGAAGCACAAATCCGGTTCCCCGTAGGCATCACCGACATCTATCCCGCCTACATGGATAACACACACGAACTCGAAAAAATAGAAAAAGAAATCCGGCGCATACTCCACAACCCGGACTACACCCTCATAAGCATCCAGCTCACAGGCTACGCATCCCCCGAAGCCCGTTACAGCACCAACAAACGGCTATCCGAAAGCCGCACACAAACACTCAAAGAATATCTGGCAGAAAAATACAACCTCGCCCCCGAAATCATCCGGACAAGCTCCGTACCCGAAGACTGGAAACGGCTCCGCCAATTAATACAAAACAGCCAACTGACCGACAAAAATAAAATCCTCACCATCATCGACTCCGGCGAGCCCGAAGACACAAAAGAAAAACAACTACGCGCCATGCCGGCCGCATGGAACACCCTTCTGAAAGACTACTTCCCGCAACTTCGCAGAGTAGACTATCAGATACTATACAAAAAAACAACCAACTAAAAACGCTTTGTAGTATTA
>JAJQES010000173.1 GCA_021201565.1 Tannerellaceae bacterium | reverse complement strand
AATTTGACTTTACATCCTCCATCTTTTATTTTCGTATCTTTGTAATCAGATGAACATCTAAAAAATTAAAAAGATGATAAGTTATTTGCAGATTGACAAACTAACTAAAAGTTTTGGAGATCTTTTACTTTTTAGCGACATATCCTTTGGGATTGCACAAGGGCAAAAAATAGGACTAATCGCTAAAAACGGTTCAGGAAAAACAACATTATTAAATATAATTGGCGGAAAAGAAGATTACGACAGTGGCGCAGTAGTGTTCCGTAACGGATTACGTATAGGATATCTCGAACAAACACCAACTTATCCGGCAGGACTTACTGTTTTAGAAGCCTGTTTCTATTCTGAAAATAAAACAGTCAGATTGATTGCCGAATATGAAAAAGCAATCTCTGACGAAGATACAATTTCACTGGAAAATCTATTAGAACAGATGGATTCGCTTAAAGCCTGGGATTATGAACAACGTGCCAAACAAATTCTTTCCCAGTTGAAAATCACAGACTTCAATCAAAAAGTTGAGAATCTTTCCGGAGGACAACTCAAACGCGTTGCCTTAGCAAATGTCCTTATTACAGAACCGGAACTGATCATTCTGGATGAACCTACTAACCATCTGGACCTGGAAATGACAGAATGGCTGGAAAACTATCTTAGTCGCCAGACTATAAGTATCCTGATGGTCACACATGACAGGTATTTTCTTGACCGGGTATGTAATGAAATTATGGAGATAGACCGCCAGCAGATCTATCAATACAAAGGTAATTACAGCTATTATCTGGAAAAAAGACAGGAACGGATAGAAGCACTTAATAGTGAAGCTGAACGAGCTGGAAACCTTTTCAAAAAAGAACTGGAATGGATGCGCAGGCAGCCTCAGGCCAGAGGAACGAAAGCAAAATATAGAATTGATGCATTTCATGAACTAGAAAAAAAAGTAAAACAACCACGGGATGCCGGAAATGTGAATCTGGAAATTAAATCGGCGTATATCGGTTCAAAAATTTTTGATGCAGAACATGTGTATAAACGTTTTGGAGATATCCGGATCGTTGAAGACTTCAATTATACATTCGCCCGGTATGAAAAAATGGGAATCGTGGGAAACAACGGAACCGGAAAATCAACCTTTATAAAAATGTTAATAGGTGAAGTTCCACCTGATAGCGGAGACTTTAATATAGGGGAAACGGTCCGGTTCGGTTATTATAGTCAGGACGGATTAGCTTTTGATGAACAGATGAAGGTGATTGATGTAGTCCAGAATATTGCCGAGTTTGTAGATTTAGGGGATGGTAAAAAATTAAATGTATCCCAGTTCCTTAACTATTTCCTTTTCCCTCCGGAAAAGCAACACAATTATGTCCATAAGTTAAGCGGAGGTGAAAAAAGACGGCTTTATTTATGCACAGTTCTCATGAGAAGTCCCAATTTCCTTGTTTTGGATGAGCCAACAAATGATCTGGATATTGTCACACTAAACGTTCTAGAAGAATATCTGCAAAGTTTCAAGGGATGTGTAATCGTTGTCTCACACGACCGCTATTTCATGGATAAAGTAGTTGACCACCTATTAGTTTTCCGGGGAAATGCTGAAATAAAAGATTTTCCGGGTAATTACAGTCAATACCGTGAATGGAAAGAAATTCAGGAACGAATTGAAAAAGAGACAGAAGCCGCAAAATCCAAACCGACCCAGGAAAAGGTTGAAAGAAACCGGCCGGAACAGAAGAAAAAGTTATCTTTTAAAGAAAGGAATGAATTTGAAGCATTAGAAAAAGAAATACCACTTCTGGAACAGGAAAAAACAGAGTTAGAACAACAAATGAGCAGTGGTACTCTTTCCAACGATGAATTAATCGCCGGAGGAGCCCGTATCGCACAATTACTGGAAGAAATAGAAGAAAAAACAATGCGATGGCTTGAATTAAGCGAATTTATCTGATATGACTTACATATCTAAACAGACAAAACCTGTACTCTGGAATAATAATTTTATCCAGTGCTGTATATCCTATTTCTTTATGAGTTTTGCATTCTATATGCTGATGCCCACGATGACTGTTTACCTGACAGAAGAATTAGGAATAAATCCATCTTCTGTTGGATTAGCTTTATCCAGCTATACAATCGGATTACTTTGTGTCCGTCCCTTTTCAGGGTATCTGGTTGATATCTTCCCACGAAAAAAGCTCTATTTTTTTTCCTTTACCCTATTCACTTGTCTGTTTA
The DNA here is from genome assembly GCA_021201565.1 of Tannerellaceae bacterium. GTDB lineage: Bacteria > Bacteroidota > Bacteroidia > Bacteroidales > Tannerellaceae > UBA4116. Next base: position 637 of record JAJQES010000173.1, on the reverse strand, counting down.
CAGGTTATCTGTATGCAGCAACCATTCCCTCCATCATGCTGGTACGGTTTATCCAGGGAGGTTGTATGGGATTAACCTCCGTAGCAGGTAATACTATTACTATAGATGTAATCCCCTCCCAACGACGAGGAGAAGGAATGGGATTCTATGGTGTAACACTCAATCTATCCATGTGTCTGGCCCCCGTATTAGCTGTTTGGTTTTACGAATGGAACGGATTTCATACACTCATTCTAATAACATTTTTAACAGCCTGTATAGGCCTCATAAGTCTGTTTTTCATTCATCCGCCTAAACGAAAGAACAGTTCCCCTCCCCCTTTATCATTGGATCGCTTTATATTAGTAAAAGCCTTACCATCGGCTCTCTCCTATATATTAAGTGCTATTCCTTATGGAATGATTGTTTCCTTTGTAGTTTTATATGGGAAAGAGATAGGAATTCTCAACCCCAGCCAGTTTTTTATTTTTATGGCTATCGGTGTAGGAGCTTCACGGGTAATTTCCGGGAAGCTGATTGATACCGGTAAAATCCATATTGTATCGATATGTGCCCTGGGATGTCTGACAAGTGCCTTTCTATTGTTTTCCTATATTCATACTACTTCTTTCTTTTTTATATCAGCTCTTCTTATAGG
>JAJQES010000031.1 GCA_021201565.1 Tannerellaceae bacterium | reverse complement strand
GATAATATCATGGAAATACTAAAAGTAGAAAACCTGAACAAACACTTCTATACCCCGGCAGACTTTTGGGTACTGAAAAATTTAAGTTTCAATGTCGAAAAAGGCAAACTAACTTCAATAACAGGTAAATCAGGAAGCGGAAAATCCACCTTGTTGTACCTGCTTTCAACAATGGATACCGATTTTGAAGGAAGCATACAAATAAATGGAAATGAGATAAAAGGCAAAGGCAATAAATGGTTATCCGATTTCAGGAACAACAATATCGGATTCATATTCCAATTCCATTATCTCCTACCGGAATTTTCAGTTCTCAATAACGTGATGCTCCCGGCAATGAAACAGGGCAAATATTCCAAAGAAGAAACAGAGAGCAAAGCAATGGATTTACTCGCATTACTGGATGTCAGGGAACAGGCAACGAAACGGGCCTCCCTACTATCCGGCGGTCAGCAACAACGTGTAGCAATCGCAAGAGCACTGATTAACGAACCAACCCTTATCATAGGTGACGAACCCACCGGAAACCTCGATACAAACAATACCCGCATCGTTTTAGACCTTTTCAAAGAACTAACAACCGAAAAAGGCTATACCATCCTAACCGTTACCCATGACGACGACTTTGCCCGGCAGTCAGACCACATTATTCACTTAGTAGATGGAGAAATAAAATAAACAAGATTATATAATCATAAAATACGGCTTTAAACATATCGGAATAGAATAAAAGCAAAGCATCCACAGAAAAGTTAGACTTCCAATCAATAGACAGCTCAAACTATACTATATCAGTCCCGGCAATAGAACATAGATTTCCTTTTTCAGATGAAACAGACGTCCTTTTGATGAAACAGGTCGACACAAGTATACAACCTATCATTTTTTATATTTTGTTTGCTCTCACAAACCTATAAACCTTTAAAAAATGAATTTTATAGCAATTGAAACACAATCCTTTGAAAGGATGAAAGAGAGTTTTAATAAGTTTTTAAGTGAAATCGAGAGCTTGTGCAAAACCTGGGAAATAACAGGGGAATGGATAGACACGCAGGAAGTATGCCAGCTACTTAATATTTCAAAACGCTCCCTACACAATTATAAACTAAGAGGAATAATCCCCTCTTCTACAATAGGAAATAAATCCTATTTCAAACTATCAGATATTCAAAGTTACATCGAAAAACAAATAAAAGAATAACATTATGGAACTAAAAGGACTTGGCCCGGAAGAGGCAGCACTTTTCACAAAGAAGTTGGAGGAAATAACAATCAACATCAAAGAAGCTTTTGAGAAACGTACACTTACCATAAATGGGGAAACCTATTTTACCAACCAGGACATGTATGATTTGCTTCATATCAGCAAACGTACTCTACAGGAATACCGGGCGACACAAAAAATCTCCTATTTTAAATTCGGAGGAAAGATACTTTATAAGAAATCAGATATTATAAAGATGCTGGAAGAGAATTATTATAATACTAACTTATAGCATTTATAGTTAATCCCACCCCAACCTCATAAACAGGTAAAGATTTAAACATCTCCGCTTTGGCAGCCAAAGAAACACAATGGGAGGGATAAATCCGTCCGATAGCATTCTTCTTGAAATAAGCAATCGTTCGCTGAAGTCTTTCAGAATTATCGAACAGATGAAAACCTCCTATGACTCCCAACACCCTCTCTTCCTGACAGACCTGTTTTGCATACTCAATAATATTACAAATCCCACTATGCGAACATCCGGTTATAATAAACAATCCCTCATCATCCTGATACACCAAAGCAGAATCATCTACTCCAATATGCCGGAAGATAAAATCCGAACCGGACTCAAAATCATGGGAGAAATAATCAGTGAATATATCAACACCTCTACGGATACCAACCAAAAATAAGATAAAACAAGACCGGAAAGCTCCGGTTATACTTCTCCAACTTGCGGGAAGCAATCAAAGTAGTTTGTTTGACTGCTGCAGGCTCGCTGAAGCCGTCGGAGGTCTCCGATTGCACTTTTCAGTTCCGCAGGACGCAAACAAACTACTTTAATTGTATTTTTCAGTTTTGAAAAATGAAAAAAAAGCACTTGGACAGCTTTCCGCAAACCAAAGTTCTATAAACATAAAGGTATTATATTACACCCAGATTGAAAGCCCGGTTAACAGCTTCCATAGCATTATTTGCATCAAGTTTCCGGAGAATATTTTGCCGGTGTGTATTTACCGTATTTACGCTGATATTAAGTTTAAACGCCATCTCTTTTGCAAGCAGTCCCATTTTCATCAAAAAAAGTATTTCTACCTCCTTTTTAGTAAGCGGTTCTTCCAGTAAATCCGATAAATCAGGATAAATATGTTCTCCGGTAACACAGTTATATATATGGCTTCGGGTTATTTCATCCTGATGTCCTGCATCCGCATCAATAATAGAGAGAATTAACCATGCTTTACCACTTGCATCAAACGATATAATCTGTTCCTGTTCAATAACCCGTACATATTGTCCATTGAGATTTTTAAACCTCATTTCATGGAACAATTTTAATTGTTTTTGCTCCCGGGAGGGTAACGACCGGATATGGTCATATATCTTTTTGCGTATAGCAAGTCCGTATTTAACATCTTCCGGATGAAGCAATTCCAGAATCGGAGCATGTCCCTTCTCTATGAGCTCCTGCACATTTACATCAAAATGAGAAAGTCCGTTCTCCGATACAAAAACAAACCTGCCTGTAAAACAGTCCAAAACCAAAATAATACTTCGGGATATTTCAGATAACTTTTCCCAGTCCGGAGTGTACTTCTCTATTATAGAATAATCCACCCCTTGTAAATCCTCCCTATCAGTAGGGAGAATAGAATAAATAGC
>JAJQES010000527.1 GCA_021201565.1 Tannerellaceae bacterium | reverse complement strand
CTGTTGATCACACCATCCCCGTTTACATCCTTGTATTTGATGTCACCGGCCATGTATTCACCGAAGTCCTGTTTGGGAGAGTTGGCAATTTCCTCTTCGTCCACAAACAGACGCTCAGCAATCAGTCCCCATTGCTGGTTCACATTAAAGTCAGTTCTTTTTAAGTATTCATCCGGATAGTCCTTTTCATCCATTTCCACATATTTGTTAGTTGCAAAGGTAAAGTTGGCACGCCCTGTCAGCCAGAAATCCCGGTTAAAGAAATGCTGGTAATCGGCTGATCCGTCCACTCCCCAGGATTTTACGCGGCCCACATTTCCGCTCACATCAGCTTCCAGACCGGCAGTGGCAGGGAAATTCTCCCTTTTCATGTAGATGTTTTTCCTGTCTTCCCCGAATACATCCACCTGCAGTTTCAGGGCATCTTTCATAAAGCCCATTTCAGCTCCGGCATTCCACTTGGTGGATTCCTCCCACGAGATGTTGGGGTTGGCATACCGGTTGATACTGTATCCCCCGTAGGAATTCATAAACGATTCTCCCCAGCGGTAGCCGTTATCTATTACCACTGATCCGTTTCCATATAAGGAAATATCCGAGAGATAGAAAAAGCGGTCTTTTCTTTCTGCAATGGCGTCATTTCCCACTTTTCCCACACTGGCTTTCAGTTTCAGCATACTGAACCCGTCGCGGATCGGCTCCCAGAAAGCTTCATTGGAGATCAGCCAGCCTCCGGCAATGGAAGGGAAGAAGCCGAAGCGTTTGTTCCCGTCAAATTTCTCTGACCCGTTGTAGCCGAAAGCAAACTCCAGGAAGTAACGGGTATCAAAATCATAAGTGAAACGTCCCGAAACACCGGTGTTTCTCTCCGGCAGTGTCTCATAGATCGAATTGCTGTTACCCCCTGTTACCAGGTTTTCCTCCATCGTTCCTACAACCATCCCACCTACCGTATGTCTTCCGAAGGTACGTCCCCAGGTGGTACGGGCTTCAAAATAGTATTTGAAAGTCGCATCCCTCTCAGGGATCACATCTCCAAGATAAGCCGAACCGGACGTGGGATTGAGGTTCCAGAGGGTATATTCACCTGTTACCATGTTATAGGATTCCAGGTCATAATAATAAGGTTCATAGGTTCTTCCGCTCTGGTATTTAGTCCAGTTGTTTACCGATCCCTTCAGTTCCAGGATCAGTCCTTCTGTCAGAAAACTCATATTCTGCCTTAAAGTAGCCTAGGCGGAGATATTACTTTCATTGCGGTCTTTATATCCACGGACCGTTTCAGCATACGGATTGGATTTGAGTCCGCCTCCCACATACGTGTTCCCGAACAGGGTGTGGTTGGTAAACTCATTGGCCGCATCCGGTTCATAAACTGCCGGAAAATCCACCGGGTTACTGTTCATGATCGAATGGAAGATATCATCCGTATCTGTGTACGGACCATTATAACGTTCAAAACGCCCGGTGATCCTGGTATCCAGCGTTGTTGTCTGGGTCAGTTTAAAGATCACATTGGTACGGATATTGAAACGGTTGATATCGATGTTGTTATTATAGTTGTTTCTGCCGTCTACACGCAGTAATCCCGTTTCATGTTCATAGCCTCCGGCAACAAAATAAGTGGCTACCTGGCCTCCTCCGGAGATGTTTATGTTTGCCTTCGTATTTAAAGTTGAATTCTTAAAGATCTGGTCATACCAGTCTACGTCCGGATAAATCATCGGATCCAGACCCTGGGCTGTGGACTGGATTTTCTGTTCATTATAATAAGGACCTAACAAAGGGTCACGGGTTGTACGGGCTTCATTATACAGACGCATGTATTCAACACCCCCTACCATCTTCGGTACCTTGGTCGGGGTAGCGATATGGTTGTCTATACGCACACTTACCTTGACAGGACCTTCACGACCCGATTTGGTTGTTACCAGGATGATCCCGTTGGCAGCACGCGAGCCGTAAAGCACGGTAGCCGAGGCATCCTTAAGGACCGAGAAGCTCTCGATATCATCAGGCTGCATACGCGCCAGGTCGTCCGTTGACATCTCAAAACCGTCGATCAGGATCAGCGGGTCGGTCTTGTAACCAAAAGTAGTCACCCCACGGATAAAGAACTCAGCATTGTCTTTACCCGGTTCTCCTGAGGTCTGATAGGAGATCAGACCGGGAATACGTCCGGCAAGGGCACTGGTAAGGTTCGAGGCCGGAATCTTCAGATCCGATACCTTGACCGTCTCAATAGAGGCTACCACACTGGCTTTCTTCTGGGTTCCGAAAGCCACCACCGTTACCTCATCCAGCATCGCTTCATCATCATACATCGTAACATCGATCACATTACGCTGTCCCACTACTTCCACTACATCCCTCTTTCCTATGTAAGAAAAGATCAGTGTATCACCCACAGCTGCCCTGACAGTAAACTCTCCGTTTATGTCCGTGGCAACTCTGGTACCGCTACTCTTTACAAGTACGGTTACCCCCATCAGTTCAGAGCCATCCACCGCGTCTTTGACAAGACCCGATACCGACTTCTGCTGTGCCTGTACCACTCCGGTACAGAACAGGAATAAAAACAAAAACACGCTTGCCACAACAGACGGATTAGGTAGTCGTCTGATTGTGGACTTCTCAAAGATCAGTCGCACCCTCATAATAGCATAATTACATTGTTCTACATTAATGAATTGTTCTCAAAAACTGTAAAAAAAAACGATCGTTTAATTTTGACAAATATATGTATTTATTTTAAAACAACAATATTTAAAGGAAAAAAATATTTTTCCTTTCATTAACTTGATTTATAACTTATTTGTTTTTTAACACATCTTTTTTATTTAACAATTTTCAACAAATCTATACCTCTTATAAT
>JAJQES010000159.1 GCA_021201565.1 Tannerellaceae bacterium | reverse complement strand
GTGATATTTTCCGTAATGCGGTTTAGTAACCGGAAATAGGTATTGATCCGGATCTCCACCCCACACTCCTTCATGACTTCTTTCATCCGGTTGACCGTAATAAAGTAATGAAAGATAAACTCCTGTTCAATATCCCGCATGGTCAGGTCCTCATTGATAACCTGTATTTCTTCTTCCTCCCGCTCTTCTGTTTTTTCGCTACCGGAAGCAAGACGCATAAAGTAATTGAGCTGTTCCAGTACCCGCAGTAAATAATCTGATAACTCTTCTGCCCGCTCCACTGAACAGAAGATAGTAGCCAAAAGAGGAGTTTTTGCCAGCTCCGGCCCCGGAATATAGATTTTATTGAAAACTGTAATATCAGCAATCAGGGAAGTGACCACTGTTTTATCGGTAGTCAGGATATACCGGTGATTCAACACCGGCAATACATCCCGGAAATAGAAGACCGGCCTCCTGTCTACATACCGGATATTTTTATGAAGAGCCAGTATATACTCCATCAACGACGCAATGGGGGTACCTGTTAACGGATATCCCATGGTTACGTTAATATGACGGATATTTTGAGGGATCGAATTAAGGACAGGGATCAACAGGGATTCATCCGGCAGAACAATAGCGGTCCGGATCGCCGACTCCTCATCAAACGCCTCCTGTTCCCAGACTTCTTCCAATAAAGAATACACCTGTTTTGCCTGGCCGATCCCGGAGGGGATACCGATTACCTCTATATGCTGCTCTTTTTTCTCTTCCGGAGGTAAAGGCAATTGTGAAGGGAATTTAGCGAGGTTACGGGCTGCAAAATAAGAGGCTTTGTTCTCCCGGTCTTTTACCATCTCAGAGGCATAGTCCCAATAAAAGTCTGCGATCCCGGCTTTCTTCAGTTCTGTAAGCAATTTTTCTTCTACCAGTGAAAGAGCATTCAAGCCGATGAATACCACTTTTTCCCAGGGAAATGTGGGTTCCGGGCCGGCAGATAGAGTTTCTACGACCTCCCGGTAAATCATTCCTTCGTATCCTTTTCCTTCTGCCGCCAGTTCTTCCCGGAAGCTTGTATACAATTCATACAGGATTTCCCAGGCTGCCAGGAAGTTTTGTTGATTCAGACTGGAAGACTCCGGGTTAAAGGCGGACCAGAAAGTCCGGATGGCCGCGATCTGGGAGGGATTCAAAAAAGAATAATCTGCTTCCAGCATGCGTAGATCGGACACATTGGTAAATAGCTTACGGGCATTGACCATATACTTATCCACATCATCAAAGTCACCCAATAACATCTCTCCCCAGTGTAGAAACTCGTCAAAAGTTTCTGCCGAATTACTTTTCCGGGTATAAATTGTATAAAGCTTAAACAGCATACTGATCCGGTCGGCCAATTGTTTATTACTCAATTCCAGGAACAGGTCACTGATGGTCAGGATAGTAGGAGAAAACAATGGTTTTTCGTATACCTCCGACAAATATTTCTGAAAAAACAGTCCGGTACGTTTGTTTGGAAAGATAAAAGCAAACCGGCTAATCCTAACGCCATAGGTCTGCTGAAAGAGAGAGGCTATCTGATATAAAAAGGGTTTCATTCAAATCCGTCTATTTAGCTACAAACCTACACAAAATTTGTCGTATTCTAAAAAACATGTAACAGGATTTGGTTTTGTTAGTAACTCGTAACATTCTTAAAAGCGAAATAACATGAATTAGCAGCAAAAAGTAAGCCAAATCTATGAAAATGAGTAAATTTGTATAACAAAAAACAGAAATAACGCAAATGGGAAACTTTACTTATGAACATAAAATCCTGGTCATTGACCAGGACACACAGACTGCCGGTATGGTCAGCACTGTTTTACCTGTAAAATCATACGTGATCCGCCAGGCTAAACACCTGGATGAAGCGAAAGAGATTGTTAAAGACTGGACTCCGGAACTAATCCTGATCGATCATTCTTTACCCGGCACCAATGGCATTGGTTTCCTGGAAGATATAAGAACGGATAAACATCTTCGTCAAATTCCTGCTATTATATGTATAGAGGCTGAGCGCCGCGAATTACTGGGCAAAGCTTTTGAACTGGGTGCAGTCGATTTCCTGCTGAAACCGTTGCGGAAAGAGGAACTACTGAACTGTTTACAGCGTCACCAGCATATCCAACAAATAGAACAAAAACTGGCCGGACAACAGGACCGGCAGGTTACCAAGGGTATGCCGGCACCTATTCCCCGCCAATTGCTCTCCCCGGTCCATTCTATTAAGCTGATGGCAGGTTCCCTGCTGCATACTGCCGGTAAGGAGAAACTGGACCCGGAAGAGTATGGGCTATTACTGAATATCTATAAAGAGATTACTGATTTTGCGCTGGCATTGGATAATTTCCGGAGAACAGGCACCTTAGATCCGGATCGCTCTGTGGCCAAAAAGCAACGGGTAGACGTAAACAGTATTCTGGGAAATATCGCGAATTCTTACCTGCCTGTCGCCCAGCACAAAAAGGTTATGCTGTTCAAAGAGGGATTTGACCGGGAGCTACTGGCCGAAGTAGACATTGAAATGTTCCGTTCAGTCGTAAAGAACCTGCTGGCGAATGCCATCCGTTTTAACAAGGAAGGTGGACAGGTTATTTTGTCTGCTTATAGTCCTTCTGACGACCAGTATGTAATAAAAGTACATCGTTCAACGGTGGCGGAAACAAGCAACATAGAAAAAGAGAATGCGGAAAGAGGGATGCAACTATGCAATTTCTACGCTAAAGCCCACAACGGGAAGATCTGGTTCGATACCAACCAAAAGCTGGGTACCTCTTTCTACTTTTCATTTAGTTGTTAAAAAGAGAAAAGAATCCCTTTCAGGGATTTCGAGTTTTTTAACTGGTCCATTTTATTT
>JAJQES010000402.1 GCA_021201565.1 Tannerellaceae bacterium | reverse complement strand
AGTTAACATTCCATCTCTACATAATAGGTCAATGACTTAATATTTTCAAACAAATGACTACAAACGAGACTAAAATCCAAATATGCGACAAACTTTCTCACCCCTCCCGATAAAAGAGAATATTTTTTATATGTTCCTGTTAAAATTCCCCATTCACACACATTCCCACCTCTCTCTTCCCTATCCCCATATTACAGAGTACGAATGGCTATTCAGTTTCATTCCTCTACACATTAGAATTTTTATTTATCATATATAAAATGAATAAAAATCAATTGGTTTCCGGAACTAAACCAATTAAAATCGTTCCGGAAATCAATTGAAATAGTTTTGGAAACCGATTAGTTTCCAAAACTATTTCAATAAGAAAACAAAATTGAGTAAACACTCCCAAAACACCCTCTACGGCAACTAACGATTATCTATACGCCTACTGAAGAATCCATGCATTCTTATTCGTATTTTAATGAAGTTTTATACAGGCTCTTTCCGGCTGTTTTTCAACGAATACCGAAAGCAAACAAAAAAAAATCAGTTGTATTGATAATTTTTTCTGTTTTTGACACAGGGTAAATCTCATTCTTTTTGTGTTAGAATACAAAGAAAGGATTTTATGGATACGATCATCATACATTATCTCAACGGAACAGCAACTAAAGAAGAAGCTGAACTGCTTCTGAAATGGATACAGGAGAAAGAAGAGAATATGCACTATTTTATCGAAGTGCGTGATCTTTGGATTGCTTCCGGCACCGTATATTCTTCCCCGGAAAAATATACGCAGGCTTTTGAAAGTTTTAAAAGCCATATACTATATGATGAACTAAAGAAACGCGATCGCGTTTCTTTAGTCTCCAGGTTTGCCAAACCTGTCGCCGCGGCTGCCGCCATCCTTATTCTTTTGTTCGTTGGTATTCACACCTTACAAAAAGAACCTTCCAGCCTGACAGCAGAAGAAGGAGGACAAATTATACCGGAGATCAGTTATCAGACACTGGCTACCCATGAAGAGAAAAGCACCATCATCCTTCCCGACGGAACGGTTGTATGGCTTAACACACATAGTACCCTTACATTTCCGGAAACGTTCACTGATGGCCGGCGGGTGGTTAGCCTGGAAGGAGAAGGATATTTTGATGTGGTGTCTGACCCGGACAATCCCTTTATCGTACAAACCACAGAAATGGATATCCGGGTATTGGGTACACGTTTCAATGTGCGTAATTACCCTGAACGCTCAGTGGCAGAAACCACCCTTATAACCGGGAAAGTAGAAGTTGACCTCAACAATGAAAGTGAAAATATTATTCTTTGTCCGGACCATACGATCGCCTATTACAAAGAAGAAGACAGATTCACGCTGGAAAAAACAGATGCGTCGCTCTATGCGATCTGGGCCAGTGAACAACTCACCATAGAAAACGAAGAATTACAGAAAATATTCCGTATGATGGAACACTGGTATGGTATCCGGATAGACATCCGGGGAGATATTAATCTGAAGAATAAATATTCGATGACCATCCGTGACGAATCCAAAGAAGAGATGTTGCGGTTATTATCCATGATAACACCCATGACTTATACAATCCATAATAACAGAATAACGATTGACTGATAAGAAATATAACTGATTGTTAACTATTAAAATAAGAATGCCTATGATAATATGAAAAGTCTGATAAAAAAATCGGGCAGGCGCTACCAACACCTACCCAATTGAATGCTTTAAAATAAATTGTTCTCAACGCAGAAGAACATTTCGTTAAATTAAAACAGTACAAATGTATGAAAAAAAACCAGGAAAGACTGTGTAAATACGGTCTTCACATCAGGAATTATTCCAACAAAATGAAATTAATCATTCTACTACTAACTACTATCTTCTGTCAGATCTCTGCCGTTAATAATTACGCGCAGGACACAGAGATAAGTCTGAACCTTGAAAACGCAACACTCTCGGAAGTATTCAGGAGTATTGAAAAGCAGACCGAGTTTGTCTTTTTATATAGTAATGAGGAAATCAATACGAATAGAAAGGTAAACATCCGGGCGGCAAACGAATCTATCTATGACATACTGGATAAAGTATTGGTAAACTACAATTACAAAATCGAGAACAGACAAATCCTGTTGTTTCCCAAAGCCGTACAACAAAGCACACGGAACATCACAGGAACAGTCGTAGACGATTTTGGTGAGCCGGTGATCGGAGCCAACATCATCGTTAAAGGGATACAAAGCGGAACCGTTACAGACATTGACGGACGTTTTGTACTGGATATTCCGGCAGGCGGCGATGTGATACTGCTGGTATCCTACATTGGTTATATCCAGCGGGAAATAAAAGTGGGAAGCGATAATATCCTGCATATCGTTCTCAATGAGGATACCCAGAAATTAGATGAAGTGGTTGTGGTTGGGTACGGAACCCAGAAAAGGGTAAACCTGACCGGAGCCATCTCGACCGTATCCAGCGAAAAAATCGCAAAGGCCAACCGGCCTGATATGACCAGCGCATTGGCAGGAACACTCCCCGGTGTACGTACCGTACAAAAGAGCGGACGTCCGGGAGCGGACGGTAGTGAAATTGATATCCGTGGATTTGGCGAGCCTCTCACGATTGTTGATGGTATCGAAAGACCTTTCTCACAGCTCGACCCCAACGAAGTGGAATCAGTAACCGTCCTGAAAGATGCCTCTGCTTCCGTTTACGGATTCAAAGGCTCCAACGGGGTAATCCTTGTTACGACCAAAAAAGGAAGTGAAGGAAAAGCCCAGGTAAATTACAACTTCAACTACGGTTTCCAGAAAATCACAGACTATCCTAAATATATGAATGGGGTCGATTATGCCACTTATATGGATGAAGCCCGTTTAAATATCGGTGAATCTGTTATCTATGGGAAAGACCGCATCGCGGCAATCGCTGCCGGTACTGATCCGGACTATGCGAATACAGACTGGAACAAAGCGTTATTACGTAACAATGCGCCCAGTCAGCAGCATAATCTTAATATTTCCGGCGGTAGCCAGAATACCAAATACTTTATGTCGGTAGGGTATCTGGACCAGGATGGGATCATTAAGACAAAAGATAATTTCAAACGTTACAACATCCGTTCAAATATCAGTACCAAACTGTTCAACAACCTGACTGTTGATATGCAAGTAGGAGGCCGCTCTGAAAGACAGGATTCTCCTAACAGTTTCAGCGGTGAAGGAGAAGAAGGGACAGACGCTTTCGCATTCGGTGTATTCAAAGCGCTGGCCATGGCTATCCCGACTTATAAAGTCTATGCGAATGACAATCCCAACTATTATCAGTTTATCAACGGTAGCTCCATCAACCCGGTAGCAGCGGTAGACCGTGACCTGGTAGGTACTTATTTCAACCAGTATGACGAGTTCAACGGACAGTTAGGATTAAATTATGAACTTCCCTGGGTAAAAGGGTTATCCGTAAAAGCGTTGATCGCATACGACCGTCAGTGGCGTTCCGTAAAAGATCATGCAAAAGCCTGGTCTCTTTATACCTACAACACTGTGGAAGAAGCCTATTCCGAAAGTGTACAACGGGCAATCACTACCCTCGAAGAAGCCAGAGAGGAGAATAGCATATTCAACCAGCAATATTCGATCAATTATGCCAACGTGTTCGGAAAACATGACATTTCGGCTATGGTTTTGCTGGAAAGACGGGAATACGAACACAAAGAGATGTATGTAAAAGGGGAAATTGATGTAACCACCCTTCCCGAACTCGATGCTGCCAACTCTGCCAACCTGCAAAGCGGCGGTAAATCCAACAAACAGGCCTATATGGGGATCGTGGGACGTATCAACTACGTATATGACGGAAAATACCTTGCAGAATTCAGTTTCCGTGAAGACGGTTCTTACAAATTTCAGAAAGGGAGCCGCTGGGGATGCTTCCCTGCGATCTCTGCCGGATGGAGAATTTCAGAAGAGAGTTTTTTCAGAAACAATATTTCGATTTTCGATAATGTGAAAATACGTGCCTCTTACGGTAAAGTAGGAAACGATACCGATGCCGATGCGGCCAACTTCCTGAGTGGATACCGATACCCGGGATTATACAGCCACTTCGTAGTGGGTGATAATAATGTTGTGATCGGGGCCGAAGATAAAGGACTTACCAACCCATTCCTTACCTGGTATGAAGTAGCCATGACAAACGTAGGAGTAGACGCTTCGCTGTGGAATAACAAATTATATATGGAATTTGAATGGTTCTACCGTAAAAGAACAGGGATCCTGGCAAAACGGAATGTATCCCTTCCTTCTATTTTCGGGGCCACTTTCCCACAGGAAAATCTCAATAGTGACGACAACCGGGGAATTGAACTGGTACTGGGAACCAAACAACGTCTGGGCGACTTCCAGCTGGATGTAAAAGGGACCTTCTCCTATTCACGTGCCCGCTATCTTTACCAGGAACAGGCCGAAGCCGGTAACGATTACAAATACTGGCGCGGACCGGATGGAGACGACCTGAACTCTCCTCACCGCTGGACAAACATGGATTGGGGATATACTGCTTTAGGACAATTCCAGAGTTATGAAGAGATCCTGAGCGCACCCATTCAGGACGGACAGGGCAACCTTACCTTGCTACCGGGGGATATCCGCTATAAGGATGTGAATGGTGACGGCGTGATTGATGACCTGGATAAAACCCCGATCGGCCGAAGCACTACACCTGACATTTTCTTCGGTTTGAATATCGGAGTGAATTACAAAGATTTTGACCTGACACTGTTCTTCCAGGGAGCCACCAATTATACTTATCCGATTGGTTATAAACAACCGTTTGTACAAGGTGGTATGGGAGGCGGTTACGAAATGTTTACCGACCGCTGGCACCGTGCCAATCCGGAAGATCCAACCAGCGAATGGATCCCCGGACGTTATCCGGCCCTACGTCCGACCGGATATGACGGAAACGGGGAAACCTCTACTTTCTGGAATATCAATGCGACTTATCTGCGTCTGAAAACAATCGACTTCGGATATACATTGCCAAGAGCAATCACCTCAAAAGCGGGTATGCAACGGGTACGTGTGTATGTAAATGCCTATAACCTGTTCACATTCAAGAACAGCGCCCTGAAAGGAATTGACCCGGAAGGCGAATCAAACTACGGATTATTCTATCCTCAGATGAAATCATTCAATCTGGGTGTTAATGTTACATTCTAATTTAGGAAAACCATGAATAAAATAAAAGATAGTATGAAACGGTTTTGTTACCTGTTGGTATTGATCTGTACCATTTCGTTCACAGCATGTGATGACTTCTTTGACATCAAACCGACTGATATAATCAACGAAGACGACCTGTGGTCTGACCCGAACCTGATATTAAATGCAGTAACAGAATTATATGCTAAAAGCCAATACGAAGACTTTGGCTACTTTGAAGGTTTCTGGGTATTTTCCCAGTTAAGTCCCACCTGTGCATCGGATGACGCATACCCCTGCTGGCAGGCCGGAGATTTCGGTACCAAAGACGCGGCACAGGTTGTATATGGTGACGAATGGTTCTACCATTGGCCTTATGACCAGATCCGGAACTGCAACGTATTCCTGCAACGTATTCTGGACGCTCCCCTGTCTAACGAGGATAAATCATCTTACGCCGCTGAGGTTCGTTTTCTGCGTGCTTTCCATTATTTCCACCTGGCTAAACGTTACGGAGGCGTGCCTCTGGTGACCGAGCCCCAGGAATATGATCCGGCCAATCTGGAATCCCTCCAGCTACCCCGGGCAAAAGAACAGGAAATCTGGGATTTCATCAATACCGAACTGGAAGAAGCCAGCAAAGGACTTCCTGAAACCCGTGATTCACGGATGAAAAACCGGGCCAATAAATATACGGCCCTTGCACTGAAATCACGTGCGATGCTCTATGCAGCTTCGATAGCTGAATATGGTAAAGTAGATAAAGACGGTGCCGTAGGAATCGCGGCAGATGCAAAAAGCTACTGGGAAGATGCCTATAAAGCAGCCGACGACATCATTGCAAGCCAGCGTTATTCACTTTTCAAAAAATACGACGACAAGAGTGAAAACTATCAGCAACTGTTCCTGGAAAAAGACAACGGTGAATACATCTGGGCAAAAGAATACATCCTGCCTTCGGTAGCACACGATTTTGACAAATACGCCACTCCTTACTCTTTCGTGGGAGGGTATGGATGCGGTATGGCACCCACACTTGAATTTGTGGAAGCCTATGAGTATATTGACGGCCGTCCGGGAACACTGGTAGTAACTGAAAACGGAGCCCCCAAAGAGTATGATCATCCGCTGGACCTGTTCGCAGGAAAAGACCCCCGTCTGGCTGCTACTGTATATCTTCCGATGTCTCCCTGCCGGGGTGATATAATGGAAACACGCCGGGGTATGTATAAAAAAACAACCGGTGAATTTATCAAAGCACCTAACAGGTACGATACAGGCACATTAGCTGACGGCAGGGAAATTATTCTCTCCGGTAAAGACGGGATCATTGATTCTGATGATGTAACCAAATCGGGGTTCTATCAGAAAAAATTCCTGAATGAAAAACTGACCAACATCGACTTCGGTCAATCCGACCAATCCTGGCCGGTCTTCCGTCTGGCAGAAATGTATCTCAACAAAGCCGAAGCAGCCTTCATGTTAGGTAAAACTTCGGATGCGCTGGAAGCCATCAATCAGGTGCGTGAACGTGCCGGTATCAAATTATTAACAGCCGGAGAACTCACACTTGACAAGATCCGGAACGAACGCCGCATTGAATTGTCATTTGAAAACCACCGGTTCTGGGATCTGCGCCGCTGGCGGATCGCCGCGACAAGCGGATTGCAGAAAGGAATCCTCGACGATTGGGAACCAACAGCGCTGTATCCGTACATTGTGTATGAAAACGGAAAATACATCTTCACAAAAGCAAACAGCAGTGAAGTGCCTAAACCCCGTAAAGTATTTTACGAAAGACATTATTACATCAAATTCAAGGCCGAAGATATGACCTCAAACAGGTTATTGGTTCAGAATCCGGGTTATTAATCTATTAATAAAGAAAATGATGAAACAATTTACTATATTAAGCACATTCATCTGTTTAGCTTTCTGTCTGAGCGGATGTGATATTGACAACTATGATGCGCCGGACAGCACCTTCGCCGGGAAATTTGTAACCAAAAACGGCGATCCGGTCTATCAACGCGTAGAGGGTAGCAGTAGTCTGCGAATCGCTTTATATGAAACCAAACGGGAAGTATCCCTGACCCAACAGTTCTACACCAAACTGGATGGAACTTTTCAAAATGCCATGTTATTCGGTAATGAATACAAAGTACAGCTGGAACAGATCAATTTCTTTCCTATCGAAGACCAGATCATAGATGTCAGAGGATATACCGACCACACCTATACGGTGGTTCCTTTCTGTGAGGTTAAAAATGCAGTGGCAACAAAAGCAGCCGGCCAGCAGGTGAACGTAAAATTTTCACTTAGCCGGGAGGACGGAACCGATTGCAAAATCAATAGCTATGCCATCTATTGGAATGCATCCCCGTATGTAGATGATCAATCCATCAACCGCAAAGGAGAATATATAGTTTCCACCTCCGAAGCAGATAGCGGATTATTGGGAAAAACAATGGATCACACGGTGGATATTACCGAACTGATGGAAAGCTATGGCCACATCATACAGGCCAATAACAACGAGATCTATCTCCGGGTAGCAGTCACCACTTCCTACAAGGGAAATCTCTATACCAACTTCAGCGAAGTACTCACCGTAAAAGTAAACTAAGCGGATGAAGGGGATAAATCCCTCCTGTCCAAAACTCACGCGGTTTTCCGGCCTGACCGGGAACCGCAAAAGAACAGACGGTATCCATAAAAAACAAAGGCATAACGTCTGTTCTGATGCGGCCCCAATCAAGTTGGGAGACAAATTGGTATTTTAAAAACATTTACAAAAACATCTCATGACAAAGAACCATTTTTTTGTTATCGCGACTCTTATGCTTCTTTTGTTTCCCGGCACCAGTCGGGCAAAAGATAAATATGCAGAAAAAGTAAATACACTGATCGGAACCAAAGGATCCGGATGGGCCTCCGGTTATCTCTATCCGGGAGCCACCTATCCGTTCGGTATGGTACAATTTACCCCCTCCTATTTCTCCAAACAATCCGGTTTTGTGATCAACCAGTTAAGCGGCGCAGGCTGCGACCACATGGGGAACTTCCCTACCTTCCCGGTCAACGGAGAATTACGGGTATCTCCCGATAGCATCCTCAACCTGCGCATTCCCGTAACCGAAGAAAAAGGAATTGCCGGTTCGTATGAAGCAACCGTTCACAATACCATTCATGCCTCCCTGACCGTAACCGAACGTACCGGGATGGCCAGATATCAGTTTGCGCCGGACGAAGAAAAAGCAACCATCATCATCGGAGGTGGGGTAGCCGCTACAAACATCAGCGAAGCCGCTATTGTCATCACCGGGCCAAACAGTTGCGAAGGATATGCAAACGGCGGCAGTTTTTGCGGTATTCCTACCCCCTATAAAGTCTATTTCGCGGCCGAATTCGATGCAACACCTGTCCAGTCCGGCACATGGAAAGACGAACGGTTATTGCCAGGTGCTACCTTTGCCGAAGGAAAACATTCCGGGGTTTGGTTCACTTTTAATCTTGACCCCCATAAAACTATCCAATACAAAATCGGTGTCTCGTATGTATCCGTAGAAAACGCCCGTGAAAATCTCAAAACAGAAAATCCCGGCTGGGATTTTGAAGCTACCCGCAACCAAACGATCAACCAGTGGGAACACTATCTTAGCAAAATCGAGGTGGAAGGCAGCAATCCCGACCGGCTCACCCAGTTCTACACACACCTGTACCGTTCCCTGATACATCCCAACGTGTGCAGCGATGTAAACGGCGAATACATGGGAGCCGACAACAAAGTGTATAAGACAGAATCAAAAAACTATACTTCATTCAGCAATTGGGATACTTACCGTACACAAACCCAGCTCGTAGCCATGCTGGCGCCCGATGTCATGTCCGATATTGTAGTATCCCATCAACGGTTTGCCAACCAGGGCGGCGGCGGATTCCCCCGGTGGGTACTGGCAAATATTGAAACAGGAGTTATGCAGGGGGATCCTACCCCGATCCTGATCTCGAATGCCCATGCGTTTGGGGCACGCAACTATGATCCGCGTTCGATCCTGAAAATCATGAAATACGGAGCCGAAGTGCCCGGAGCCATGTCACAGGAAATAGAAGTACGTCCCGGTCTGGATCAATATCTGGAAAAAGGATACTTTGACGCCTCCATCCAGTTAGAATATACCTCTGCCGACTTTGCCATCGCACAGTTTGCCCTACAGGCCTGCAACGATGAACCGGTCAGCTGGTATTATTTCCACCGGGCACGTTCCTGGAAAAACCTGTTCAATCCTGAGACCGGCTGGCTTCAATCCCGCCGGGCAGACGGAAGCTGGAAACCACTCAGCGAAGACTTCCGTGAATCCACTTACAAAAACTATTTCTGGATGGTGCCTTATGACATCGCCGGACTGATAGAACTCACCGGCGGAAAACAGAAAGCGGAAAAACGGTTAGATAATCTGTTCCGCCGTCTGGATGCCAGTTATAATGATGATTGGTATGCTTCCGGCAATGAACCCAGTTTTCAGATTCCCTGGATCTACAACTGGGTAGGAAAACCCCACAAAACCCAGCACATCATCAACCGGATACTGAACGAGCAATTCTCCAGCCGTATAGACGGACTACCCGGCAACGATGACCTCGGTTCCATGGGAGCCTGGTATGTCTTTGCCTGTATCGGCCTGTTCCCTGAGATTCCCGGCGTAGGTGGTTTCTCTGTCAATAGCCCTATTTTCAACTCCATCAAAATCCATCTGCCAAATGGAGAGGTAACCATTAAAGGAGGTTCGGAAAAAAATATTTACATTCAGAACCTGAAAGTAAATAACACTCCCTATAACAGCACATGGATCCCCTGGGAAGAGTTGGAAAACGGTGCTGTGTTAGAGTACACCTTGTCCGGGAAACCCTCCAACTGGGGAACACAACAAACACCTCCTTCTTTTCCTTGATTTTTAATTCTCAAATACGATAAAATAAATCACATGAAAAAAAGCTATCTGAATCTGTTTTTATCTCTTCCTGCCACACTGATACTTTCCTGCACAGGTCAGAAACAGGCTGAAGCGGCTATGGTTAGTGAATTTCCGGAATGGGCACTGACAGGCTTTGAACGTCCCGCCGGAAAGAACCCGGTACTCTCTCCACAATCCATTCTGTTCGATTGTCCTATGCAGGGTAAACCCATCGCCTGGGAAGAAAGTGATACATTCAATCCTGCCGCAACGGTTTATAACGGTGAAATAGTAGTACTCTACCGGGCGGAAGATAACTCAGCACAGGGCATCGGCTCACGTACCTCCCGGATCGGATATGCCTCCTCGACCAACGGGGTCGATTTTGTCCGCAGACCGGCCCCTGTACTATATCCTGACAACGACAGCCAGGCCGAATATGAAATACCCGGAGGTTGTGAAGATCCACGGGTAGCCATGACAGAAGATGGAACCTACGTGATGCACTATACCCAATGGAACCGCAAAGTGCCCCGGCTGGCAGTAGCCACCTCCAAAGACCTGGTAAACTGGACAAAACATGGACCGGCGTTTGCCAAAGCCTACAACGGTAAATTCATTGACGAAGCTTCCAAAGCAGCTTCCCTTGTGACCCGTATGGATGGGGACCGTCAGGTAATCACCAAACTCAACGGTAAATATTTCATGTATTGGGGAGAAGAACATATTTATGCGGCGACTTCCGACAACCTCACCGACTGGGAACCTCTGATCGACGAAAACGGGAATCTGGTCAAACTCTTTTCACCCCGTAAAGGCTATTTCGATAGTTCTCTGACGGAATGCGGTCCCCCGGCTATTGTGACCAAACACGGTATCCTGTTATTCTACAACGGGAAAAACGGTGTAGGTGCTGACGGTGACGCGAACTATCCTTCCAATGCCTATTGCGCAGGCCAGGCACTGTTTGACATCCATCAGCCTACCCGCGTGATCGGCCGCCTCGACAAACCGTTCCTGCAACCGGCAGACGATTTTGAAAAAAGCGGCCAATACCCTGCAGGAACGGTATTTATTGAAGGATTAGTATATTACAAAAACAAATGGTTCCTTTATTACGGCTGTGCCGATTCATTCGTAGCCGTAGCTGTGTCCGGACATTCTCTGAACTAACGTCGCCGCCGGCGAAACGAAGAATTATTTATATATGGAATAACAACAATTCCTGTTCCCCGGCCTGACCGGGGACCGCATGGGAACAGACTTTATCATTAATAAAGTGGTAACTAAGGCCTGTTCTAATGCGGTCCCGCATCAAGTGCGGGAACATAGACGGTTCTTCATTTTTCATAAAAAAATTCTTTCCATGAAAGCAAAATACATATTTATCTACCTGTTCCTTGGGTTGTGTGCACCGGTTCTCCGGGCACAATCCGTTTATTTTGTAGACGGATATCACGGAGGGATATATGGGCATTATCCGCTTTGGAACACACAGTTTTATGTAGACAAGCTGGCCGAATATCCGGAGTGGCAAATTTGTCTTGAGATTGAACCGGAGACCTGGGACGTTGCCCGGGAAAAAACACCTGCCGCCTACCGGGCCTTTCAAAAAATCGCTTCCGGCCCACGGGTGGAGTTTACAAATCCGACCATCGCCCAACCTTATATGTATAACATCTCCGGGGAAAGTATTATCCGCCAGTTTGAACACGGGATAGACTGGATTCGTTCCCACTTTCCCGGTGTCACCTTTACGACCTATTCTGTGGAAGAACCCTGTTTCACCAGTTGCCTCCCACAAATCCTGAAATCATTCGGATTTAAATACGCTGTCCTAAAATGCCCCAACACCTGCTGGGGAGGCTATACCACAGCCTACGGCGGAGAATTGGTCAATTGGATAGGACCGGATGGGACCCCTATCCTGACAGTGCCCCGCTATGCCTGCGAAGCATTGGGCAAAGATGTTTGGTACACTACTGCAGCCGATAATTCCGACGAATACCTGGCAGCCGCCCGGGCAGCCGGTATTAAACACCCGGTAGGCATGTGCTTTCAGGATGCCGGCTGGAACAATGGTCCGTGGTTAGGTACCGGAAACAACATAAAAAACAATTCTATCTACCTGACCTGGCGCAATTATATCGAACAGGTAAGTAAAGGAAAAACAGATGACAACTGGCATTTCACACAGGAAGATGTCCTGCCCGGTCTGATGTGGGGCAGCCAGGTACTCCAACAACTGGCCCGTGAAGTCCGCCAATCGGAAAACAACCTCATCACTGCCGAAAAGATAAACGCTATGCGCTATATGCAGAGGAATCAACCAGTCGACGAGGCTCTTTTCCGGAATGCCTGGCGAACCCTTGCCATGTCCCAGCATCACGATTCGTGGATTGTGCCCTACAACGGACTGACACCCGGAAAGACCTGGGCACAAATGATCACCGAATGGACGGCTAACACAGACCGGATCGCAACAAATATAATCTTCCCGGCATCAGCAGGAAATCAGGAGGAGGTCCCCAATACGATCCGGCTGACGAATACAACCTCAACTCCACGGGAAGAATGGACAGAAATCTCTCTTCCAATTGCTTACTCATGGGCAAACTTATTGCTGACGGATGAAAAAGGGAAGCCTGTCCCCACTTACAAAAGCGTAAAAGAAGGAAAAACATCTCTGCAATTTATGGCAAAAACGCCTGCTTTCGGCTATGCTGTTTATAAGATAAAAAAAGAAAATACTCCTGCCGGGCACGCCTCTGTTCCAACTGTTTGTAAGGCCGGATACAACAAAGACTATCATTTTGTTATGGAAAATGATTTCTACCGGATCACCTTCGACCTCGCACAGGGTGGCACTATCCGCAGTCTGGAAGCAAAGAAAATGGGAAACAAAGAATTTGTAGACACCACTTCGATCTACCGTTTCGGAGAATTAAGAGGGTATTTCTATGATGAACAACAATTTCGCAGCAATACAGAAACCCGGGCGTCTGTAACTGTGATAGAACAAACACCCGGGAAAGTGACGGTTGAGATCAAAAACGAAATAGCCGGACATCTCTATACAAACCGGATCACGCTCCGCCAGGGAGATCCCAAAATAGACGGTACTCTCTTGATCGACTGGAAAGGCAATCCCGGAATAGGCGAATTTCATACCCAAGACACCTGGAACGTAAGCCGCCGTCCCTTCTATGACGACCGCTACAAACTGCACCTCCTTTTCCCGGCTGCTACCGGTGAACAACAAGTCTATAAAAACGCACCGTTCGATGTTTGCCGGAGCCGTCTTAAGAATACCTTCTACCCTTCCTGGGATAGTATTAAACACAATATAGTGCTCAACTGGGTAGATTTTGCCGGTAAAGATACTCCTTATGGATTGGCTCTTTTCACTGATCATACCACTTCTTACCTACACGGCAGCGACTACCCTGCCGGACTGACTATACAATATTCAGGGATGGGACTCTGGGGAAGAGATTATCCCATTACCGGCCCAACTCAACTCAAGTATGCACTTCTGCCTCATACCGGCCTATGGGATGAAGCCCACCTATGGACCGGAAGTGTACAATGGAATGAACCTATCCGGGTGGAAACCTATTATTCGGAACAGGCTGAATCCGGCAGGTCACTCGTGAATCTGGATAAATCCGGCTATGAGATTACCACTGTTGAAGTAAAAAACGGCGCGTTGTACCTGCGTCTGTTTAATGCCGAATCCGATGGAGAGCCGGTTAAATTAAACTTTGGTTTCACCCCAGTAAAAATAGAAGAGATAGAGTTGAACGGGGAAGTAATAAATACTCTACCTTTACAAGAGCAAACAGGCATTCTTTCCACAGAGATAGCCATGCCGCGGTTTGGACTACGGACCCTTAAAATATCCATTTAACAGATCATTGATATGAAAAAAAATGTTGTCTATCTACTGCTTTTCCTGTTCCTTCCAGAGTTGATACAGGCACAGCAAAAAAATCTGGTACAGTATGTAAATACGTTACAGGGTACCGATTCTCATTTCGGGCTAAGTTACGGAAATACGTATCCAATGACTGCCATGCCTTTCGGTATGCACGGATGGTCGCCACAAACCGGTCCTAACGGAGAAGGCTGGAAATATCAATACTTTATAGATAAGATACGCGGCTTCCAGCAGGTTCACCAATGTAGTCCCTGGACCAGTGATTATGCTGTCTATTCTCTGATGCCTGTCCTGGGAGAACTGAAAGTCAATCAGGAGGAAAGAGCCACGACGTTCAGTCATGACAACGAAAGAGGGATGCCTCACTATTATACAGTCACCTTCAACAACGGTGTCACCACAGAAATGGCCCCTACAACACGGGGCGTACACCTGCGGTTTTCCTATCCGGCCACGGGTGATGCTTATCTGGTGCTGGATGGATATACAGCCCTAAGCGAAATCAGGATTGATCCGGAAAAAAGGCAAATCACCGGCTGGGTAAACAACGAACGGTTTGTCAATAATAAAGAGAATTTCCGCAGCTATTTTGCCATTCAGTTCGACAAACCCTTTGAGGCCTACGGAATCTGGGAAAATGAACAGGATCGGCTATTTGAAGGACAAACCACCGGCGAAGGAAAAGGATACGGGGCTTACCTGAAATTTAAAAAAGGTTCTAAGGTACAGGCGCGGGCAGCCTCCTCTTATATATCCTACGAACAGGCGTGGCGCACGTGGGAACGTGAGTTAGGAAAAGATAAAAACCTTGATCAGACAAAAGCACGTGGCGAAAAAGAGTGGAACAACCTGCTGAACCGGATAGTCGTCGAAGGAGGCACTGAAGAACAACTACGTACTTTTTATTCCTGCCTGTTCCGGGCCAACCTGTACTCCCGTAAATTTTATGAACGGGACGAAAACAATGAACCTTATTACTACAGTCCATACGATGGCAATATATATGCCGGCTATATGTATACCGACAACGGGTTCTGGGATACTTTCCGCTCTCAGTTTCCTCTAACCAATATACTGCATCCTACCATGCAGGGCCGTTATATGAATGCCCTGCTGGATGCCCAGGAACAATGTGGCTGGCTCCCCTCCTGGTCACAACCGGGAGAGACCGGAGGAATGATCGGAAACCATGCGATCTCCCTGCTTACGGATGCATGGGTAAAAGGAATCCGTACATTCGATCCCGAAAGAGCGCTCAAAGCGTACGCCCATGAAGCGATGAACAAAGGTCCCTGGGGAGGAGCCAACGGCCGGGCAGGCTGGAAAGAATACTGGCAGTTAGGCTATGTACCCTATCCCGGTTCCGAGGGAGCCACCGCGCAGACGCTCGAATATGCCTACGATGATTTCTGCGGTTACCAACTTGCCCGGCTAAGCGGCAACAAATTCTACGAAGAGATTTTTGCCCGCCAGATGTATAACTACCGGAATGTATATGATCCCGTAACCGGATTTATGCGCGGACGTACCATAGACGGCTCCTGGACCGAACCCTTCGACCCCTACGTATGGGGTGGACCTTATTGTGAAGGAAACGCATGGCACTATACCTGGTCAGTCTTTCACGATATACAGGGACTTATCAACCTAATGGGAGGTGACCGGGCACTGACGAATAAAATTGATTCCATTTTCACCATTCCCAATGTGATCAAACCCGGAACCTACGGGAGTGTAATCCATGAAATGAAGGAAATGGAGATTGCCAATATGGGACAGTATGCCCACGGCAACCAGCCTATCCAGCATACCATCTATATGTATAACTATGCCGGAGAACCGTGGAAAACCCAATACCATGCCCGGCAGATCATGGAACGCCTTTATAACTCTACTGAACGGGGTTATCCGGGAGATGAAGACCAGGGCGGTATGTCTTCGTGGTATATATTAAGTGCATTGGGAATTTACAGTGTATGCCCCGGAACAGATGAATATGTGATTGGTAGCCCGGTATTTGAAAAAGCAACCATCACCCTGGAAAACGGAAACAAATTTGTGATCGAAGCAAAAAATAACAACAAAGAAAACATATATATCCAGTCCGCCACCCTAAACGGTGTGCCACTGGAAAAAAACTACATCACCTACAGTGATATCATCAACGGCGGAGATATGAAGTTTGAAATGAGCAACGAACCCAACCTCAAAAGAGGCATCACCAAAGAAGCAGCCCCCTTCTCTCTTTCAGCTCCGGAAAAGTAAATACGGACTTTATAGTTCACAAAATATACAGATGGGCGCATTTTTGGATGGAGGGATGGTAAACCTCAAGCCTCAAAATACCTTATTCCCCGGCTTGACCGGGGACCGCATTAGAACTGGCTCTTCCAACTATTTATCTGTAACTAAAGTTTATGTTTATGCGGTTCCCGGTCAAGCCGGGGAACAAAGACTGTTAGTTATCAAATAAATTACTATTTTAGCGGAATATTCTAACTTAATCTAATTCTCATGCGATCAAAAGTGTGTTTTATTCTTCTTCTTTTTATAACGACCCATATAGTTGCCCAACAAGGCAATTTCCGGAATCCAGTCATCCCCGGTGAATTTGCAGACCCGACCGTTATCCGCATTGACAATACATGGTATGCGGCCGGAACCTCTTCCGAATGGGCACCTTTCTACCCTATCTATGCATCAGATGATCTGGTAAACTGGACACAAACCGGACATGTTTTCGACCAACAACCGGAATGGACACTCTCTTCCTTCTGGGCACCGGAGTTATTTTATCACAACGATAAAATATATGTATATTATACCGCCCGCAACCTGGC
>JAJQES010000143.1 GCA_021201565.1 Tannerellaceae bacterium | reverse complement strand
GAATTTACAAATCAGTTTAAATAAAATAAGAATAATTTACCAAAATATTTTCGTATGAAAAAGTTCAATTTATTATTTATGATCCCGGCAGTAGTATTGCTGCTGGCAGCCTGTAGTGACAAAGATTCCATTCAGGACGGAGACTCAGAAAGTGGTAAACCGGTATATGCAACCTTTAAACTGGTATCACCCAGTACGTATGTAGTTGCCGGTGAAGAAGATGGCAATGATGATGAAAACGCCATTAGAATGGTTGAATTCTATATGTTCGATTTCAATGGAACACGGGATGAAAAAACGTCCGCCTACAACTACTCCTATCATAAATATGAAGGAGCAGCCAACAGCGAGATCAGCTTCGTCGTAAAATCCGGTATCAACAAAAAGATCCTCGTAGCAGTCAATGCGAACCTGGGTGAACTGGAAGGGCTGGACTATGAAGACGCACAGCAAAAAATAGATGCTCTGCTGCTCACCAATACAAACAGCCAGCAGATTGAAGCCGGTAAATTCGTAATGAGCGGCAAAGTAACGGCTACTATCGAAGAGTACAATACGGAAAACGAAGTGACTGTAAAAATCTCACGGGTTGTATCCAAAATTCAACCTCCTGTGATCAGCAGTACGTTTAAAGTGCTGATTCCGGATGAAGACCTGCAGACCTTGTTTGATGACGAAACAGTTAACCAGGGAAATGTACAGTTCTCGCTGACCTCCTATGCACTCATCAACGGATACAACAAATCGTATGTGTTTACCTACTACAATGATGACGACAAAGAAGGACTGAAATGGACTAAATGGAATCCGGGCGGAACCTACCTCAAAAGTACGTATGACGAAAACGGCGACCTCACGATGGCTTATTCCGGCGAACAGAATGGAAGTCCCTGGCTGACTGACCTGAACGTATTCGTATACGAAATGCAACCGGAAGAGATTCAGGACCAGGAATCAGGCATCATCGGATACAGAAAAAATCAAGTATACGCCTTCCTGATCTATGGTAAACTGACAGACACTGTCAGTGGTGCATCCGTAGACCGTTACTGGCGTGTCAATCTGATCCGGGACGATAATTATAAAATCTTCCGTAACACCATCTACCGGGTGACACTCACCGAAGTTCGGACTCCGGGCTACGGCACTTCCGAAGAGGGTGACGATGACGATGACAGCGGCACCATTGTACCGCGCAACGACCAGACCGGTATACAGGCAACAATTGAGTTACTGCCCTGGAGAATAAGGACACAACATACAGACTTCTAAATTGTAAGTAATCATCTTAGGGAGGAAGGATCCTTCCTCCCTAAGATCTTTGTCTCATTCATTCAAAACATATCAGATGAAAAGAATAGTCCTTTATTGTTTAACATGTGTGCTGCTGTCAGCCTGTATCCGGGAAGATACCGGTGACTGTGCGGAAGCCCGGTTTTTCGTCACGCACGAACACAATGTCGCAGAGTTCGACACAGAGATCGGGAATGATGTCCATTACCAGGTGTTTCAGGACGACATCCTGCTCTACAGTGACATCGCACCCTACGAAACAATTAAAGGAGGACAAGAATATGTAATCCGGAATTACGATTCAGGTACCTACCGCATCGTAGCCTGGGCAGTTCCCGCGGACGACCCGGATGTACCTGTAATACCCACAGTGACGGCAGGAGGCAATTATCGTGACCTGTCATTAGCGTTATCCCGTATGGCGGATAATGATGCCTATTATCAACCCATCGGGCAGATATATCTCGGAGAGACCGTCGTCACACTCGAACAGGATGTGAGTTCACGCCACGAGATATCCCTGAGCAGTTGTATTGCGAAGGTCTATTTTACATTAAACCGTGCCAACCTCCTGGTAGAACCCAATACGTATGCGGATGACATACCGAACTGGATCGAACTGGAAGGTACCAGCGCATCTATGTCTGCCGACCGGATTGCCGGAACCGATCCTTCCATCATCTATAAGGATCTTACCTATTTCCCCGGCGAAGCCATCCTCTTCTCAGATGCCATGGGGGTATTACCCTCCGCAACAGACCAGTATCTTAAAGTGACTATGTACAGAGGAGGAGAAAAGTTCTGTCTGGTGGAAACCCGGGAACAGGCCATAGCCGGTAGTGAAGTATGGATTGAAGCAACCATCGGACAGGATGTCGTGGTATATGTAAACGGTTGGAGAGTAAAAAATGCGACAATTACCTATTTTTAATTATAAAAAGAGAATTATGACCGGAATCTTACGATATATAAGCTGGTTTATGGGGATCATGGTATTATTCCTGCCTGTTTCCTGTAATGAGAATGAGATCGGACGATCGGACAATGAGAGCGACGGTCCGGAAGAAGAAGTCGAATTTATTCTGGCAACCTTCCCTTCCACATACAGTGGAGAAACCGATCCGGGCAGTCTTCCCGAAAGGACAGTCCGGGAGCTCGATGTACTTGTCGTAAAAGATGGGATCTTTCAATATAAACGGGAAGCCCGCCAGAGTGTAAGTAGCTTCCGTACCACCCTCGTGGTTGATGAAGGACTTACACTTTATTTTGTAGCCAATCAACGATCATTGCTCGAAAGCACCAGCGAACTGGCAGAAGGAAACAGTTGGGAGGACGACATACGTCCCGCGCTTATTTTAGCCGACCCGGCCGGCCTGATCCAGGCAGAACTCCTTCCCATGTGGGGAATAAAAGAAAACGTAACAATTGAAAAAGATAAGATCAACCAGTTAGCAGACATTAATCTTCTACGGGCCGTAGCATCCGTTGATGTCTATAATCTGGAAGATCCCGAAGTATTCACCTTACAGGAAGCATGGCTTTATTTTGTTCCCGATAAAGGATTTCTGGCCCCCTCCTCCACGCTGTACGATACAGAC
>JAJQES010000104.1 GCA_021201565.1 Tannerellaceae bacterium | reverse complement strand
CTTTATAACTCTCATAGCTGGAAACAATTACTTTTTCACCCGGTTCCAATCCTTCCAGCACTTCATAATACTGAGGATTCTGGCGGCCAATCCGGATTTTACGCCTATACGCCTTTTTGCCGTCCGGATCCAGCACAAAGATCCAGCTACCACCCGTACTCTGGAAGAAAGTTCCTTTGGGAATGATAATCCCTTCTGTGGGTTGGCCTAATTGCAGACTGATGTAATACGTTTGCCCGCTGCGGATATTATCCGGACGCTCACCGGTAAAGACAAACTCGGTACGGAATTTACTTTCACGTACCTCCGGAAAAACCTTCCGTACTTCCAGTTCAAAACTACTTCCCTGACGCTCAAAGGTGGCCAGTAATCCCGGACGAACCCGGTCAATATAATGTTCATCGATCATCGCTTCCACTTTATAATCAGACAAGTCATTGATCTGTCCAATCTTCATTCCCGGGGTCACGTTTTGTCCTAACACAACATCCAGTAATCCCAATTCTCCGGTAATCTGTGAACGCACATTCAGGTTCTCTTTCCGCTGACGAATCAATTTTAGGTTTTGTTGCATACTGGCAAGACTTTCCTGTAATTGCCCAATCTGAATGGAACGGGAAATAGAGTCCTGACGTAGCCGTTCCAAAATCAGCCCATGCTTTTTCACGGCCAATTCATAATCCTCTTGCGCCTGCAGATATTCCTCTCTCGCCACCAGATTCTCTTCATATAATTTTTTCTGTTGTTCATAGGCTCTCTTTTTCCGGGTCACCTCCAGATCCAGAGATAATTTCTCTGTCCGGTTAGTCAGCAAATCCTGCTCCATAATTACCTGAGTATTCCGCAAAATATTCTGTTTTTCCGCCAGATCAGCTTCGGAACCCAGAATCTGCATATCAAGACTGGAATTCGATAACCGGATGACAATATCCCCTTTCTTCACCTGGGAACCTTCTTCCACAACTTTTTCCTGTACAATTCCACCCTCTTCCGGACTCAACTGAACAACTGTAATAGGTTGCACCTGGGCATCCTGCCGGATAAAATCGTTAAACTGGTCTTTCACAGCCGTACCGATACTGATCCCTCTTGAATCAATTTTCAGCGTCGAAGCATGATTCCCGAAAATGATCCATCCTAACAGTACCACAAATAAAGTTCCACCTGCGATATATGGGATATGCTTTTTTTGAATCCCTTTTTTCTTTTCTAATTTGATATCCATGGTTATATTATTTTTTTATTATTCTTCAATCAGAGGTACACCTTTATAATAATCTACGATCTTATCTTTGATCAGATACATCAGTTTGCGTTGTAGCAAATTGGAGCGCGACTGTAACAGATTATACGAACTGGTCTGCAAATCCAGGGAACTGATTAACCCTTCTTCATATTTACGCAACGTTAATCTGTATGCTATCTCATTAGCATGCACCTGCTTTTCCATCTGCACAATCTCCTTCGCATACCCATTCCGGTCCTGTACATTTTGTTCTATAGCCGTCTGGATCTGGCGCAAAGTCTCCGTTTGCTGTTCCGCAGCAATCCGCATACTATTCCGGGCCTTTCTGACACCTGTCACGCGGGTAAAGCGGCTAAAAACAGGAATAGAAAAACTAAATCCAACATATTCCCCCATCTTATTTTTAAACTGATCTTTGAAAGGAGCTGCAGACTCAGAGGAGGATAGCTCTGTAAAATACAAAGTAGATACATTCGCAGACATGCTAATCGTCGGCGCCCAGGCTCCCTTTGCTATTTTAAGCTGGTATTTGGCTGCCTGTAAATTATAGTCAGCAGATAAAGCCACCGGATTAGCGATCTGTGCATATTCAAATATATCCTGTATAGACTCCGGCTCCGGTAAATACGACGTATGCAGATAGGCCGTATCCGGAAACAGAGGGGCATCATACGGGTAATTCATCAGGTCTTTTAAAATCAGTAAAGAGGAGTTATACATATTTTGCTGATGAGTCAACAAATAATCATCTCCCGCCACCTGCGCTTCAATCTGGGCAACATCTGCTTTACTTTTCAACCCTAACTCCTCCATCCGTTGGGATTGGATAAGTGTACGGGTACTTTCTTCCAGTTTCTCAGAAGCCAGTTCCACCATTTCCTTATAATAAATAACATCCGCAAAAGCCTGCAATATACTCATGGAGACTTCGTCCCGGACTACCTGTTCATCGTTCTTCCCCAATTTTTTATAGACTTTTGCCTGTTTCCATTGATGGATCAATTGTCCCCCTCTAAAAAGAGGAAGAGAGGCATTCAAATTATAATTATTCTGGAAGTTAGACAGATCCTGATACGTATTATCTTCCGTCAGAGAACGTCCAAAGTAAAAATTGGCTGATGTTCCTGCTTCTATATAAGGAAGAAAAGCACCCAGGGCATTTAATTGATCGGCCTCATACGAATCCGCCTGATATCTCTTTTGTTTTACTTTCGGACTATTTTCAACCGCATACTGCATGCAATCCTTTAAAGTCCACACCTCCTCCTGTGCAGACAGTCCTAAAAAATTTCCTGCCAGTAAAATGGATGTTACTATTATTTTTTTCATTGTACATTTGTTTTCTAATCAAAAAGACGCAAAGAATGTGCCAAAACAAATAATAAGCTCACAAACAAAGACTTAACCAAAACGATACAACTGTTCAATTGTCTAATATTTAGACATCCCTGTAAAAGATTTTGACAAGCACAGACCAACGATACACCTGGTAAACACAAAACCCTTTAAATTATTTTTAAATAAATTCCGGATTTTCCGTATCCAAACCCACCTTTTTACAAAATAATCCTGTATTTTTGGATGAGATGTTGAGCCTTGCGAATGATTGGTCTACTAATTCCATTAAATAATTACTAGTTATATGAAAAAGTACTATCTGCTTTTGGCAACTCTGACTCTTTTCTTAGTCACTGCCTGCAATCAATCCCGGTACAAGTATGAAACCGTTCCGAATGATCCGCTTGGGGTAAGGATCTATACTCTGGACAACGGTTTAAAAGTTTTTCTCTCCGTCAACAAAGACAAACCACGTATCCAGACCTATATTGGAGTACGGGTAGGAGCAAAAAATGACCCGGCGGAAACAACCGGACTGGCCCACTACTTTGAACATCTTATGTTTAAAGGGACACAAAAATTCGGTACAACAGATTATGAAACGGAAAAACCGTTACTGGATAAAATCGAAGAACTGTTTGAAACCTATAGAGGCACGACGGATGAAGAACTGAGGAAGGCTCTGTATGCCCAAATTGACAGTATTTCACAAGAGGCTTCCAAAATTGCCATTCCCAATGAATATGACAAATTAATGTCCTCCATTGGAGCACAGGGAACCAACGCATTTACATCCTATGATGTAACAGCGTATGTAGAAAATATCCCGGCGAATGAAATTGAGAACTGGGCCATGATCCAGGCCGAACGTTTTACCAATCCGGTCCTGCGGCTTTTCCATACGGAATTAGAAACGGTATATGAGGAGTATAATATGAGCCTTACCAGCGATGGACGCAAGGTATACCAGGCTGTGCTGGGAGCCCTCTTCCCCCACCATCCGTATGGCACACAAACCGTATTGGGAACCAGCGAACACCTAAAAAATCCATCTATTACAAATATTAAAAAGTATTTTGAGACTTATTACGTGCCTAATAATATGGCCATAATTATGGCGGGTGATTTCAATCCGGATGAAGTGATCAAAATCATTGACCAGTATTTCGGCAGCATGGAACCAAAAGAGATCCCGGAATTAAAAACCACTCCGGAACAACCCATCACAACCCCTATTGTAAAAGAGGTTGTAGGGCTGGAAGCTGAAAATATCGCCATT
This sequence comes from Tannerellaceae bacterium, assembly GCA_021201565.1. GTDB lineage: Bacteria > Bacteroidota > Bacteroidia > Bacteroidales > Tannerellaceae > UBA4116. Next base: position 13,131 of record JAJQES010000104.1, on the reverse strand, counting down.
GCTTACCGCTTACCGGCAGCCAATACGAAAGAGGCCGCTACCATGCAATTAGTTGATTATTTATTGACCAATGGGAAAGCAGGGTTAATAGATCTGAACCTGGTACAAAAACAGAGAGTTTTACGGGCAGGAAGCTATGTTTCTACCATGTCTGATTATTCTATTTTCCAGATGTATGGTACTCCAAAAGCCGGCCAGACGCTGGATGAGGTAAAAGACCTGTTATTAGGCCAGATAGAGATGCTGAAAAAGGGAGAGTTTGAAGATTGGCTGCTGGATGCTGTGATCAACAATTTCCGGTTAGACCAGTATTACCAACAACAGGAAACCGGTTATGCCGCTTACCTGATGCTCAACTCCTTTATCAACGGACAAGACTGGAAAGACCAGGTAAATACAATTGATTACCAATCCAAACTGACCAAACAGGATATTGTTGATTTCTGTAATCAATACCTGAAAGAGAATTATGTGGTGATCTACAAGAAAGAAGGAAAACCCGACGAAGATAAAATCGAGAAACCTCAAATCACTCCGATCGCGACTAACCGGGATGAAGAAAGTGAATTCCTCGCAGCGATCAAAAACCGGGACGTAAAACCGATTGAACCATTGTTCCTCGATTATGAAAAAGACCTTTCCAAACTTCAGGTTAAAAACGGTATTGAACTGCTTTATACCCAAAATAAGACCAATCCGTTATTCTCATTAAATTATGTGTATGAAATGGGTAACAGCCACGACCGGGCACTGGGACTGGCATTCAACTATCTGAATTACTTAGGAACCAATCAATACACAGCCGAAGAAATCAAAAGCCAACTGTATCAGTTAGCCTGCTCATTTGGTGTATATTCTTCGGATGAACGGGTATATGTCTACATCAATGGTTTAAGCGATAACTTTGAGCAGGCAATGGCACTTCTGGAAGACCGTCTGGCAGACGCTGTTGTAGATATGGAAGCATACGCAAACCTGACGGATGATATCCTGAAAGGCAGAACAGATGCAAAATTGAACCAATACACCAATTATGCATATCTGAGAAATTATGCCGTTTGGGGACCGAAATCACCTATGACAAATATCATCCGGGAAAAAGACCTGAAAGCCATGAACCCGGCAGAATTAGTGGAACGGATCAAAGATCTGAAAAACTACCAGCACCGTATCTTATATTACGGCCCTCTTTCCGAAAAAGAGATTGTAGACGTCCTGAATAAAAATCATGCCGTTGCCGAAACTCTTTTACCGGTTCCTGAACAGACAACATTCATACAACAGGAAACGCCTGAAACCAAAGTTATTCTGGCTCACTATGATGCCAATCAGATCTATATGTCCAGTATACATAAAGGGGTCCAGGGATTTGATAAAAACCTGGAAGTCACCCGTAATATGTATAACTCTTACTTTGGCGGAGGCATGAACAGCATCGTATTCCAGGAAATGCGCGAAGCACGTGGACTGGCTTATTCCGCGTGGGCCGGCTATGACCGTCCCGGTAAACCGGAATTAGCTTATTACCTGACTACTTTCATCGCTACCCAGAATGATAAAATGAAAGATGCCATCGAAGCATTCCAGGATATATTAAACGATATGCCGGAATCGGAAAAAGCCTTTGAGATTGCGAAAGAAAGTATTATGACCAACATCCGGACCGGACGTATCATGCGTGAACAAATCCTCTGGAACTACATCAACGCTCAGGAATTCGGTTATAAAGAAGACTCCCGTAAAGAGATGTTTGAGAAGATACCAGGCATGACATTGAATGACGTAAAAGCATTCCAGGAAACATATATCAAAAACAAACCGGTGACATACGCCATCCTTGGCGACACCAAAGACCTGGATCTGAATTACCTCCGGACGCTGGGACCTGTACAAACAGTCACCCAGGAAGAGATTTTCGGCTACTAAATCCATTAGTCAAAAAATAAAAAAGAAGCCTCTCTATTCAAAAGTAAATAGAGAGGCTTCTTTCTTTATTTTCAGGAAACAAGATAGATCCTGGCATCTTTCCTTCCCGTTTCCGGCATCCCTCTTTTCTCTTCCCTGTATCTCTTCATTTTAGGGCCTGGGGATAACGCCGTAGCCCCAGGCCTTAACGGATTATCCCCAGGCCCTACGTTTACATTACGCGTATCCTGAAAAAGCATTATGCAGGGGTATAAAAAGAAAGGCCCGGAGATCTGTACAATTAATCGCCTTTTAGGCTATCCGTAGGATTAACAGTAGCCGCTTTCCAGCTCTGGTAGGTCACAGTAACCAGCGTAATAAAGGCAATAATTAAAAAAGCAATGGCATACACCCACCAGTACAGAGGAGTCTTGTAAGCAAAGTCCTTCAACCATTCATTGACTCCATACCAGGCAAACGGAATAGCAATCACAAAACAGATGAATAATATCTTTAAATAATAGCTGTTAAATATCCAGAGAATCCCTCTGACAGAAGCTCCATATACTTTACGGATCGCAATTTCTTTAAAACGATACTGGGACTCAAAGATCACCAGTGCAAATACGCCGATCAACGAAATCAGGACAGCCAGGAAACTAAACAGGAAGATAATTTTACTAACAGTTTCCTCCCTCTGATACAGATCATTGTACATTGTATCAAAGAACTCTACCTCTACCGGATAAGCCGGGTCAATAGCCTTTACTGTTTTCCGGATATGGTCCACCACCTGTCCCATATCAGAATCAGCATTAATACGGATATATGTATAGGGTTTAATACCTCCCATAAAAAGGAAGCAACTATTCTGAACACCATATTTCAGGGAAGTATAATGAATATCATCTGTCACACCCACAATGGTAATACTCAGATTATCAGCCCATGGAAATTCAATTTTTGTATCCAGTTCCATCTCATATTCATCATACATTTTTTTATTAGGTATGCCATAAATAACAGGAGTCTGGTCATACATAGGCGTAAGCGGATGGCCGTCCAGTAATTTAATGCCCATTACCTCCGGAAAATTCCATGAAACAACTAACCGTTCTGTTCCCAAAACTTTATCTTTATATTTCAGTTCGCTCCAGGTTCCATATATATTAGTAGCCCCAAATTTAGCCTCCGCAAAGGCAACATCTGCAATACCCGGATGCTGTTTTAGCTGCTCCACATACGTATTCCGGCTCTCCAGATACATATCATTCCCTATTTTCACCACCGCGATCTGATCCGTATCAAACCCAGGATGATAGCTACGCATGAACCGGTTTTGTTCCTGAATAAATAAAGTCCCTATGATCAATATAAATGAAATAATAAACTGGAAACTGATAAGAAACAGACGCAGCTTCTTCCCGGCAGGAGACAATCCGTGGTTTCCCTTTAATAGCAGCGCGGGAGAAAAGGAGGTCATATAATAGGAAGGATATAAACCTGCGATCCCTCCTATTGCAATAGACAAAATAAAAGTAAGAAGTAAAATGGACGGATAACCTGAAAGAGACAAATTTATATTCATAAATGACAGAGAACCGGCTCTGCTCAACCCGTGAATAATCCCTAAAGATAACAGAAACGATAAGAAACAGGTGGCCATAGCTTCTGTGAGTAAAGTGCCTCTTAATGCAGCATCCGAACTTCCCAGCACCTTCTGTGTATTCATACTTTTCATACGCAAAGGAGCCAGCGAAGTACTAAAATTGACATAATTCACGGTTGCTATTCCTAATACTAAACAGGCAATCAGGATCAATACATTCGTTATTGTTTGATCTCCTGACTTTGCCACTTTACTATCCTGGCTGTTACCCTGGAAATAAATATCTTTCAGAGGCATTAAAGCCAAAACATCTTCTCCTCCCTCCTCTTTATAATACAAATCCGTATAATTACCGGCTACCTCTTCCGGAACAGCATACGGATTCAGTTTCACATATACCAGAAAAACAGAACTATCCCACTCCTTTTTTATCTCTTCATCTACACCGGCATACACCACATTCTCAAGCTGTGTATTAGAAGGAAAGTCTTCATATACTCCCCCTACAATAAAAAACGTTGTTTCTTCCACTGTCCAGATATATTGTATAACCCGCATCTCTTTCCCCACAGCAGGCCTATCTCCAAAGACTTTTTTAGCCAGAGAATGCGGGATCAATATATGTTTAGGCATCTCCAGACATTTCTCCTCTCCTTCTAATAGTTTAAAATGAAAGACATCCGTAATATCCGGAAAACAAGAGTAGATCCGTTCTGTATAACCCCTTTTATCCGGACCATCTCCCACTGTAAAATAAAAGTCTCCCGGAAAAGGATTCAGATAAGTTCCTGCTTCTATATAAGGAGAAGAAGTGATCATCCTTTCCGATTCTCCACCGGTAAAAATATACCTGGAACCTGTCGGGGAGATTGCTTCTACCCTGTATATCTGCTCAGCTTCCGGATGACAACTTTCAAAAGTATATTCATGCCATACCTGCATCAGGATCACAATAAACGCGGCAAACGAAACAGAAAGCCCTATTACATTGAGAAATGCCGCTAATTTAAAGCGTCTTATTACAGCCAAAAAATTGATGAATAGTGTTTTCATAGCGTTTAATTTTAAATATATATATTCTTACTAAAAGAGTAGCAAAACGTATGCCATATTCAGTTTCGACTATCTATCAACAATTTACAACATACACGTCTATCAGATCTGTAAAATAGTTAGACAAAGGTGTAAAATATTTGGACAATAAAGAAAAATACGTTCGTAAACCTATAAAAAAAACATAAATCAGGATAGACAAATCTGATTTGCTCCTTATCTTTGGTTGAAAAAACAAAGAATACAACTTATGGCGAAACAGGGAACTATTCTGGTAGTCGACGATAATAAAGGGATTCTGACAGCTGTACGGATGTTGCTCGAAGCATATTTTGAAAAAGTAATCACGATTGCTTCACCCAATCAATTACTTTCCACCATGCGGGAAGAACATATAGATGTCATTCTGTTGGATATGAATTTTTCCGCCGGTATCAATACCGGGAATGAAGGATTGTTCTGGCTGACAGAAATCAAAAAAGAGGATCCGGCTATGCAGGTGGTATTATTTACTGCCTATGCCGATATCAACCTGGCAGTACGGGGAATCAAAGAGGGTGCGACAGACTTTATTGTAAAACCCTGGGATAATACTAAACTGGTGGAAACATTGCAATCTGCTTATAAATTAAAACGCGGAGGCAAAAAGGATGAGAAAACTACCGGCAAAAATACAGTCTCTAAAGAAAGCGGTATGTTCTGGGGCGATAGCCGGGTCATGCAACAACTTCGTTCCCTGATCGAAAAAGTGGCTGTTACCGATGCCAATATCCTGATCACAGGTGAGAATGGAACCGGAAAAGAGATGTTGGCCCGCGAGATCCACCTGCTTTCCAACCGCAGAAAACAACCGTTGGTTACGGTTGACATGGGAGCCATCACGGAAACCCTGTTTGAAAGTGAACTGTTCTGACATGTCAAAGGTGCTTTTACGGATGCACGGGCTGATCGTCCGGGGAAATTTGAAGCAGCTGAAAAAGGAACTCTTTTCCTGGATGAGATTGGGAACCTTCCTTTCCATCTCCAGGCTAAACTCCTGACGGTTTTACAACAACGAAGCATTGTGCGGGTAGGTAGCAATACACCTATTCCGGTAAACATCCGGCTGGTTTGTGCGACTAACCGGGATTTACAGGAGATGGTTGACAAGGAACAATTCCGGGAAGATCTACTCTACCGGATCAATACTATTCATATAGAGATACCCCCGTTACGGGAAAGACCGGAAGATATTGTACCCCTGACTGAAATCTTCCTGGCTCAATATGCCAATCTATACGGAAAAGGAAACCTGAGCCTCAGCAATAAAGCGAAAGAGAAATTAAAACAGCAATCCTGGTTTGGGAATATCCGTGAACTCCAGCATACCATCGAAAAAGCAGTGATTATTTGTGAAGGATCCGTATTGGATGAAAATGACTTTGTAGTGCCCCGCAAAAAGGAACAGGTAAAAAAAGAAGTCACGACCCTGGAAGAGATGGAATATAATATGATCAAGAGTGCAATGGATAAACATAACGGCAATTTATCCATGGTAGCAAACCAACTGGGTATCTCCCGGCAAACACTCTACAATAAAATCAAACGATACGAGCTATAGGATATGTTCAAAGGGTTTTATCAAAGTCTTACCTTCCGTCTCACCCTGTTACTGATCCTGACAGTGGCGGGTACCTGGCTTTATCTTGAAAAAGATACAGTCTGGTTTATCCTGACAGTATGCGGATGGTTATTCGCACTCTCTCTGGTAAGAAAAACCTATAGAAAATATGCCCAGAAGGTAGCTTTTATGTTTGATGCCATCGACAATAGTGATTATGCCTTCAAATATGCAACCTATGGCCAATGGTCAAACGATAAAATGGTCAACGACTCTCTTAACCGGATTACCCGGATCCTTTTCCAGGCCAAAGCTGAGGCTATTCAGAAAGAGAAGTATTATGAGTTGATCATGAACAGCATCAATACCGGGATTATTGTAATCGATGATAACGGATATATCTACCAGACCAATAATGAGGCATTGCGTATTCTGGGGTTAGTGGTCTTTACACATGTCAAACAGATCAAACGGGTAGATGAAACGCTGGTAGATCTGTTTATGGATATCAAGCCCGGGGAAAAAATCCAGACGTCTTTTACAAATGAACGGGGGACCGTACATCTCTCTCTCCGGGTATCGGAAATGACGTTACAGGAAAAACATGTACGGATCATTGCCATGAATGATATCAACAACGAACTGGATGATAAGGAAATTGAATCATGGAGCCGGTTAACACGGGTACTGACCCATGAAATCATGAACTCAGTCACTCCTATTACTTCATTAAGTGATACTCTCCTGTCTATCCACGGAGATACCCATTCCGAAATCCGGAACGGACTGGAAGTTATTAGTGCAACCGGAAAAAGCCTGATTTCTTTTGTAGAATCTTATCGTAAATTCACCCATATTCCGACCCCTCAACCTTCTTTATTCTATGTAAGGAAGTTTGTAGAACGCATTATTCAGTTAACGAATTACCAGATTCATTATCCGAATATTCAAATCAATCTACAGATAGATCCGGAGGATCTCATTGTGTATGCAGATGAAAACCTGATCCACCAGGTTGTTCTGAATCTGGTTAAAAATGCATTACAGGCCATTGGTACGCAGCAGCCGGACGGGTTGATAGAGATTACCGCCTTCGCAAATGAAGAAGAAGCGGTTATCATTCAGGTAAGTAATAACGGTCCCTTGATTCCACCGGAAGAGGCTGAACATATCTTTGTTCCTTTCTTTACTACCAAAGAAGGAGGCAGCGGAATCGGGCTTTCGATCTCCCGCCAGATCATGCGCCTGTCCGGAGGTAGCATCACTCTTAAAAGCACTCCCTCCACACAACGCACCACCTTTATCCTCACCTTCCCGTAATAAATTGATAATTGACAATGGACAATTGACAATGGACAATTGACAATGGACAATTTTATTCAGATTATAAAATACTGACCGTTATTTTAACTTATACTATCAGTAATTATCCATTGTGCATTGTCAACTGTCAACTGTCAAAGCGTTTTATTGATTTCAGTGATATAGTTCAATAATTCTTCGCGTCCTTCTTTCTTCTCGGAGGATGTAAAGAAAACAGGAGGAATCTCTTCCCAGCTTTCCAGTAATTTTGCCTGGTATACCTCAAAATTTTCCCGTAAGCGGGTTTTACTGATCTTATCAATCTTGGTAAAAATAATAGCGAAAGGGATACCGTTTTCTCCCAGCCATTCCATAAATTCCAGATCTATTTTCTGAGGTTCATGGCGGCAATCCAGTAAGACAAATAAACAGGTCAATTGTTCCCGTTCGAGGATATAGTCCTCAATAATACGACGAATATTTTCACGTCCTTCTTTCCCCCGCTGCGCATATCCATACCCGGGCAAGTCTACCAGATACCATTCCTTATCAATAATGAAATGGTTAATCAGTTGGGTTTTACCGGGTTTCTGGGAAGTCATAGCCAATCCTTTTTTACCGGTCAACATATTGATAAGAGAAGATTTCCCTACATTACTCCTTCCGATAAACGCATATTCCGGCATAGTACCTTCCGGACACTTCCGGACATCCGTATTACTGATTACAAACTCCGCGGTAATAATTCGATTCCCACTTCCTGCTCCTTTAACGGACGGAGCAGCTTGATTTTGTTTTATATTATCTGTCATCATTCCTGCCTGTTATTTTTATCCAAAGATAACCATTTTAAATAAAAACAGGCCGCTTCCTCAATCGTTTCCCTAATCCGGAAATTATACATACATTTGATTTCAAATTTATATCTATGAAGAGTTATATCCTGATCCATTTCTTTACCTGCCTGATTCCAGCCCTGATAATTATGTACCTCTATTATTTTGTAATAGATGGTAAAAGCGGTCTGGCATTTATATATTGCACGATTATTGCTGTGTTTTTCCTGAGCATTATCTCAGGCATCGCAGGAACAAAATACAGCAACAGTATCTGGCTCCCCACGGCCATCAACTGCGGGGTAGTACTCATTGTCATGCTATTTTCAGGCCAGGGAAGTGGTATTACACTGGTACTTCCTGTTTTTCTCATCACCTTTATTTGTAGTTTTTTTACCTGGTTGATCATCAACTCCTCCTCCGGGACATTTTTACTTAAAACACTTTTTGCCTGTATCCTGCTGGTTGGTATATATGTGTTTTTTGCTTTTATCAATGGACCGGTAGACCGGGGAGACAGGAGTTCATACTTCAGTACGGAAGAAACCAATATTCAGTGTGAGCAGGTGCTTCCCTCATGGCAACAATACGAGAACTACGTGGAATATGCCAGGTCATCAGGAGCCGGGAAAATGATCGAACGGCATTTTTCAAGTATCTATTCAGCCAGTTTATTAGTGGATAAGGAAGGAGCACCCTATTCAGGAAAGTTGTACCTGTATAGTCCCAAACTGAAAATCAACCCCCTGCCCCGGAAGAAAGAGGTTCTTCTCTATTATATAGATGGATTTCTATGGGGATATTCGTATGGACAAACACACCTGCCGACTGAGTATACCAATAAAGCCCTGTTGTATTTACCGGGCATGCCCGCTTCCCTCCCTTATCTGATTGACAAAAACTATGAGAAGCGGGCGTTGGCGACTTTCTCGCTGGCCGGAGAATACCACATTATTTCTGATAACCGGTTACTGGCCTTAGGTAAAGACAACAGATTGTATCTGGCAGAAGTTGGATATCATTATAATAAATTAGTGAATTATATTTCCTGGAGTACAATGGACCTGGATGAAGGCATGGAGTGGGAGCATTTTGAAAGCCGGTATTTTGATACACTGGGATATAGTGACGACAGGTCGGACTGGAAAGCAAATAATTTTATCCCTGTGGAGTCCCTCCCTGAAGTACTGCAACCCGGAGCCATAAAAGACCCTGAAAAAATAAAATTCATGGAAGAAACCTTTGTCTGTCCGGTCCGGATCTGGTTACCGGACAACACCTATAAGTGGAACGACAGGGAGACTCTTTTCTATAATTTATGTGGCTTGCATGGGTTTAACCAGGAAAAAGAAAGTCCGGTCAAGATGCTGATTGCGAATGCCCGCGACAAATCGGTTCACGAATTAAAACCGGAAGAGACCAAACAAATCAGCGGGATACTTAACCAGTGCATCATTGACCCTCAGCTGAACTCCCCCCATAAAGAACACCTCTGGTGTAGTGATTCACCAGTCTATTTCATCATAGAGGGAAATAACGAGGACGAAGGCTTCGCTTTAGGATATCTGGAAGAACGATTTATCATGAAAAATAATTTTTATACCCTCATTTTTCCGGAAGATAAAGCAGAGGAATTAACAGAACGAATGCACCAATATATCCAAAAATACATAGAACCGGAAGAGATCTAAACAGCAAATACAAAGAGTTTATGAGCATGAGCGATTTGTCATGGGCCGGGATACCATCCATAACATCCCAAATGTCAACGCTCCGTTCAGCATGAGCATTTCATAACTAAATGTATAGCCCCATACCTGTTTTACTACATAATCAATGCCAAAACAAATAAAGGGAGAAACAATACAGATCCAGGGTACCCACGTATCACGGGGCTGGCGCTTCGTAAACAGTCCAAAAACAAACAACCCTAATAAAGGCCCATACGTATAGGAAGCGATCATATAAATGGCATCAATCACACTACGGCTGTTTACCGCTTTAAAAACCAGGATAATGACAGCAAACAAAACAGAAATACCAAGGTGTACCTTCAAACGGGTTCGTTTTGCTTTTGCCGCTTCCTGTTGTTCGACTCCAAGAATATCTACACAAAAAGAAGTGGTCAAAGCTGTTAAAGCAGAATCCGCACTACTAAACGCAGCCGCAATAATTCCAATCGTAAAGAAAATCAGGATCGAATCACCCAACATACCGGACGTGCAAAACATCGGTAATATATCATCGTTCATTGCAGGAAGAGTAATCTGTTGTTGGTCTGCCAACGCGATCAGCAAAACACCTAAGGAAAGGAACAGGAAATTGACCGGTGTAAAGGCAAACCCATACGTATACATATTCTTCTGTGCTTCTTTCAGGCTTTTACAGGATAGATTCTTTTGCATCATATCCTGGTCCAGTCCTGTCATAACAATCGTAATAAAAATTCCGCTAAAAAACTGTTTCACAAAATGCTGGGTACTATGCCAGTCCCGGAACTCAAAAATACGAAAATGAGAGCTGGTTGTGATCGTATCCACCATCCCATTCAGGTCGAGCCCCATCCGGTCTTTTACCTGCCAGATGATCACCACTAACATAGCCAGGAGGCAAAGAGCCTGCAATGTATCCGTCCAGATGATAGTCCGTATTCCACTCCGGTAAGTATAAAGCCACACCAGAAAAATACTCAGAATCACTGTTACTCCAAAGGGAATATTCCATGTGGAGAATACATAGTTCTGTAGGATCAGGACCACCAGATACAAACGTGCGGCAGCCCCTACGATCTTGGATAACAGAAAAAAAGAAGCTCCTGTTTTATAACTGTGGGGACCAATCCGGCCATCAAGATAGGAATAAATAGAAGTCAGTTTCAGTTTATAATACAGCGGCAGCAGGATCTTCGCAATGACAATATATCCAAAGAAAAAACCCAGCACCGTTTGCATATAAGTCATATCAATGCTCCGCACCATACCCGGGACCGAAACAAAGGTAACACCAGATAAAGAAGTCCCGATCATTCCTATGGAAACAATGATCCAGGGGGATTGACGATTACCCAGGAAGAAAGCGTCATTCCCGCTGTTTTTTCTTCCGGTCAGATAAGAGATCAATAATAAGACACCAAAATAGGCGGCAATGATAAAGAGTATCGTGTAACTATTCATGGGGTATTCCCGTAATTTCCTTTTATTGTTGCATTTCTGAAATAATGTGTCAGAATCTCCCTGTAATTATATCCCCGGCTCCCCATTACAGCAGCACCTATCTGGCACAACCCGACACCATGTCCCCAGCCGGCTCCGGTCAGGATAAACTGTTGAGGAATTCCTTTTTTTATCTCCCTTTTTTCCACTACAAAAGCAGAGCTATACAAATGGGACTCAGATAATATACGCCGGATTTCCAGCTCTTTCCCTATGGTGTAGGTAAATGTAGTTCCCACGATGGTTAGTTTTTCTATCCGTCCCGAAGGACCTCTTTTCACAGGAATCAACTCCAGGATCTGCCCAAAATCGAGTTCACTCTTCCTGCAAATCAACTCTGCTAACTCCTGCTGGGAATACTGTTTGGTCCAACGGAAAAAATCAGTTGTTTCCTGATCATACTTATTCAGTACCTGACTTAAAATCGTTTTATCCCTCGTATTACAAAAAGCGTCCGGAGAAGAGTGGATCCACCGGATCGCTTCTTTCTCCTGCGTCAGGTCCGGAAACTCATTGTCCACCCCATCCTGTAAAGCGACCAGGTAAGGATGATGGACCGGCTCCCAACATGTTTCAAATTCTTCGGTGACGCCTCCGCAACATTTTGAGAAGCGTGTATCACAAATCCGGTCTCCATAGACCATTATCTCACCGGCTGTTTCCCGGATCACCTCTTTCACCAACGGACGGGTTGTCCGGGTAATCCCCTGATACCTTTGACAATGATCATCTGCACACACATCAAACAACGTATGATCTTCCCGGTCATACCACCGTATTAATTCCTGGTCACCGGAATAACAGGGAGTATATTGTTCGTTTCCGGATGCCAGCCGGTGAGTTTTATCCAGTTGAGCCAGCAACCAGCTACGGGAGATAACAGCATGGGCCTTTAAGAACTCCTTTGAGGCTGTCGCACTCATCTCCGAAGAGATCACGCTGGTGAGATAATCCTCTATTTGAATCCGGTTGATAACCACAATCCCATTCTCAGTACCCAATAGACGCAAAGCTCCCCGGAAAGTCTGATCCTCCTGCCTTTCCCAATGAAAATCCACGCCAATCGTTACCTGATGTAAAGTAAAAGAGGAAGCATCATTCCCAGGGATAAACATCAGTTCTCCATAGAAGTTTCCATCGAATAAAATCCGGTTATTAACCCATGATACCACCTGTTCTGCCTGAGATATATTCCCGGTCACAGCTTCTTTCCAGGAGCCATTCAATCTAAACCGGATCTCCTTTCCGGTCAGGATACCTACCTGAACAATCGGCTCTGTCATAATTTAAAATGAATAAAGAAGTTTTAAATAAAGATCAAACCAGTTCCCCGGCCTGACCACAGGGCTGTTAAATTCTCCATTTTAAGTCCCGGAGGGACGGCATATCTTAGCCCAGGACAACACCCTGGGTTTGAATACGTTGTCTGTGTTGAGTCCTGAAGGGACGGCATAAATAGAAATCCATTGATCTGTCGCTATTTTATTATGCCGTGCTTACAGCACTCCTTTTCTTCTTACTCTCTATTACCCAGGGCGTTGCCCTGGGCTAAGATAGGGCGTCCCTCCGGGACTTCATACAAATCATACAGGAGAATTTAACAGCTCTGCAGCC